>CAIMWY010000175.1 GCA_903845315.1 uncultured Burkholderiales bacterium | reverse complement strand
GTTCAGCCACCGCACAGGCCAAGCCAATGGAGGCGTGTGCAATATAGGGTTTGGAGTAACGCTGCGTGAGGCGCTGGGTCGACGTCAAGGCCTGGCCTTCATCCACCACCTGTTGCGTGACTGCAGGCAAGCTGGTGAGCAAGGGTTCGATCTCTTGAAAAGCGGGCAACTTGGGCAACACCCATTCAACCCATGCACAGGCTTTTTCGTGCGCACGCAACAAGGCCGCCTCGTCGGGGCCCAGCAAGGCGATGAACTCACCTTGACACACCAGTTGCGTCACACCTTCTAAAGCACGCAAAGCTGCCAAGTCGGGCTGGTCTGCACGCGCCTCGGCATGCAGTCCGCGCAGAACGCGTGCATGCAGCATCTGCGGGCGCACGATGTCGTGCACAAAACCTGGACCCCGTGAATTTGTCCCACAGGTCCACACGCACAAAAGCTTCATCGGCGTGCGCTTGCACCTGTCCGACGTCTTGATCGGCGGCGAGCGGCTGATCGAGCCGCGTGGCGGCATAGTCCCAGCTTTTTGCCAAGGCGTGGTAACTCACACGCGTGGCTGTTACATCCGCCGAGAACTCACCGTCTTTCAAGGTGAGCGCTTGAAGCGGCACAGCCAGTTGGGTGCTGGCGTGCTGCGCAAACACACGCCGCATCTGCACGCAGGCATGGCGCAACGCAGACACCCCCACCTCCACCGAAAAACTACCCGCGGTGTACCCCTCGTCGGGGCTGTGCGCAGTGTGTCCGGCCAACAGCGTGACTTGCTCAGGACGCAGGCCCAGCTCTTGGCCAGCCACTTTGAGCAAGGCCGCAGAAATGCCCTGCCCCAACTCGACTTTGCCACTGCGAATTTGAAAACGGCCGTTGTCCAACAGGCGAACCCATTGGCCCAACAAAGGCGCGGTTTGAATGCTGGCGGGTAGTGGTGCAGACATGGCTTTAACCCTGCGCGTTCAAACGCTGAATGGCCAAACGCGTGGCGCGCACGATGCGCACATGGGTGCCACAGCGGCACAGATGGCGGTTCAAGGTGTCGGTGATCTCAGAATCCGTGGGCTGACGCTTGGCTTGTAACAAAGCAGTGACCGACATCAACATGCCGTTGATGCAATAGCCGCACTGCGCGGCTTGCTCGTCCACAAAGGCTTGCAGCACCACAGCCCCCACCGGGTCTTGCGGCAAAGAAGCTGGGGTGCGCACATCGCAGCCCTCTACCGACCAATTGGGCATGTTGCACGACTGCTGCGCGATGCCATCGACCATCACCGTGCACGCACCGCAATTGCCAGCGCCACAACCGTAACGCACGTCTTTGGCGTTGCAGGGGTTGCGCAGCACATGGACCAAGGATGCATTGGCATCGGCCGGCACAGACACGGCTTGGCCGTTGAGCTGAAAACTCGCAGTGTTCATGCGCACCCCTGGCGGTTTAGGCTTTGATCTTCAACAGCTTCATCGCGTTGAGGCCTTCGATCATGCGACGCTGTGTCGCAGGCAAACCTTTGACGCTGGCGATCAAGCCCAGTGGGTCGTCCATGCCCATGTCGTAGGGGTAGTCGGTGCCCAGCAACACATGCTCAGCGCCGTAACGGTCGATCAGATTTTTCAGCATGCGGGGGTCGAAGGTGATGGTGTCGAAGTAGAACTTCTCGAGGTAGCTCGATGGCTTTTTCTTGATCACGGTGCGCACGTCGGGACGTGCCTGCCAAGCGTGGTCCATGCGGGCCCAGTAGTGGGCAATGTAGCCACCGCCGTGGGCGGCGATGAATTTGATTTTGGGGTTGCGTGCCACCACGCCATCCAAAATCAGGTGACTCACGGCCACGGTGGTCTCCAGCGGATTGCCAATCACGTTGTTGAAGTAGTGGTTGGTCAAGCGCTCGCCCTGGGTGTAGCCCAGGGGGTGCATGAAGATCACGGTGCCCAACTCATTGGCTTTGGCGAAGAACTTTTCCAAGCCCAAACGGGGGTCGGTCAAGTTCATGCCATTGACGTTGGTGCAAATTTCCACACCACGCATGCCGAGTTTTTTGACGCAGTACTCCAGCTCTTTGACCGCCAGCTCAGCGTTTTGCAAAGGCACTGAGCCCATGCCCACAAAACGGTCGGGGTGCTTGGCCACCAACTCGGCAATGCCGTGGTTGACGTCACGTGCCAGTTCAGCACCGAGCTTGGGTTCGGTGAAATAAAAGTAGTGGTAAGGCGCTGGGCACACAGCCTGGATGTCAACGCCCATGCGGTCCATGTCTTTGAGGCGCTCTTCGATGCCCATCAACTTTGGGGCGCGCGTTTTCATTTGCGTGACGTTGGTTTGGTTGGTCAACTCGTTGGCAAAGATGACGGTGGGGTCGTACTGGGCAGCGTTGAGGTGGGCGGTTTTTTTGTTCACCTCAGGGTTGAGGTAGTGACAGTGGATGTCCACCACTTTGGATTTACCACGGCGGTCTTTGACGATGTGGGCGGTGGCCGATTTGCCCTTCGCGCCGGTGGCAGCACTGGCCTTGGTGCTACTGCTTTTAGCCGCTTTGCTTGTGGCGGCCTTGGCGGCTTTGGTACTGCTCGCAAGCGAGAAGCCATGGTCGTGATCGGGGTCACTGCAAGTTGCGGCGCAGGTGTAAAACATAGTTCGTCCTTCGAAGTTTGAGAGAAATGGAAAAGTCAGAACACGCCGAGATGGCGTGTGGCTAATTCAGGATTGGCACGCACCGCATCGTGGGTGCCCGCAAAGGCCACCTCACCAGTGTTGAGCACCACAATGTCGTCGGCCAAGCCCATGGCGAGTTCGAAGTTTTGCTCCACCAAGATGATGGACAAACCTTCCGACTTGAGTTTGGCAATGCCGCGAGAGACCTCGGCCACGATGAGAGGGGCCAAGCCCTCAGAAGGCTCATCGAGCAACAGCACATCGGGGTTGCCCATCAAGGCGCGCCCAATCACCAGCATTTGTTGCTCGCCTCCCGACAAGGTGCCCGCGCGCTGCTTGTGTCGTGGCAGCAATTGCGGAAACAGCTCGTACACGCGCGCGCGCGTCCAGGGGTGGGCAATGTCACGTTGTTGTTCGGCCACGAGGAGGTTTTCTTCCACACTCAGGCTGGCAAACACGCGGCGACCTTGCGGCACCAAACGGATGCCACGTTTGGCAATGGCCTCCGGTGGCATGGCCCCAATGGACTCACCATTGAGCAAGACCTGTCCACCCGAGCAAGGCAAGAGACCTGATAGGGTGAGCATGGTGGTGGTTTTGCCTGCGCCATTGCGCCCGAGCAAGGCCAGCACATGGCCTTTTTTCAAGTTGAACGACACACCATGCAGCACATGGCTATCTCCGTAATAGGCTTGAATGGCGTCAAGGGTCAGCAAATCAGTGGCCAAGGTAGACCTCCCGGGTACGCGGGTGGTTGACCACCGTTTCGCGGTCACCTTCCACAATCAAGCTGCCATAGTGCAGAACCGAAATTTGCTCGGCAAAAGCCAGGGCCACGTCCATGTCGTGCTCGATCATCACGATGGTGGTGGTCTTAGGGAGTGCAGCCACCAAATCTCGCACGATGATGCGTTCGTCGTGCGACAAACCCGCCAAAGGTTCATCGAGCAACAGCAAGCGCGGTGACTGCGCCATCGCCACCGCAATCTCAACCCGACGTTGTTCGCCGTAAGAGATTTCGCTGGCGGCCAAATGCGCACTGTCTTTCAAGCCCACCGAATCCAAAATGGTCTCGGCTTGTTGGTAAAGGGTGTCATCGAGCGTCAAGGGACTGAAAGCCTGAAAACGCCGCGGACTCACGCCCAACAAAGACAGCGCCACGTTGTGTAACAAGCTGTCCTTGGGAAACAGCGTGATGATTTGGTAGGTGCGGCTCACCCCTGCATGCGCACGACGATGAACCGGCTGGTGGGTGACGTCTTCGCCAAACACCTTGATGCTGCCGGAGTCGGGCTGCAACTCGCCCGAGATTTGGTTGAACAGCGTGGTCTTGCCCGCACCGTTGGGGCCAATGATGAGACGTCGCTCACCCGGTTTGACGGCGAACGACACGTCTTGTGTGACCTTGACGCCGCCAAAGCTTTTGCACAGATGGCTGATTTCAAGTGCGTAGGTCATGCCTTGCTCCCGCCATGAAAACGCTTCTTCCACACATCCACGGCAGACACCAAGCCTGCGGGCATGAAGATCACGATGAACAAGAACACCAGACCCAACAGCATGTTCCAGCGTTCCACATAAGCAGAGGCGTAGTTCTTGAGCATCACCACCACCAAGGCACCGAGCAACGGCCCGACCAAGGTGCCAGAGCCGCCGGCAATCACACACAGCAAGGCCTCGGCAGAGACGGTGATGGCCATCACGCTGGGGTGGATGTATTTGTGGAAATACACATACAGCAAACCGGCCACAGCGCCCAAGAAACTGGCGATCACAAAGGTGGTCCAACGGATGGCCCACACGTTGTAGCCCAGCGCGCTCATGCGACGCGCTTGGTCGCGCGTGCCGCGAATGGACACACCAAAGGGCGAGCGAATCAAGATGCTGATGGCATACACACACGCACAGGTGACCACCAGCGCAAACCAGTAAAAGTTGTTGCTGATGTCCAAGTCAATGCCAAACGGATGCGGACGCGTGAGACCCGACAGGCCGTTGTCACCATTGGTGACCGACACCCATCGGTAGCCCAAGCCCCAAACGATTTGCGACAAGGCCAAGGTCAACATCAAAAAGCCCAGGCCCGTGGCACGTAAGGCGATCCAGCCAAACACCATGCCCATCAAGGTGGTGAGCAGCAAGGCTGAGGGGGCGGTGATGGTGTGGTCCAGCCCCATCTTGATGGACAACCAGGCCGAGATGTAAGCCGACAAGCCCATGTAGGTGGCGTGCCCGAGCGAGGTCAACCCGGCATAGCCCACCAACAGATTCAAGCTGGACGCAAAAATAACGGCAATGAGAATTTGGCTGCCCAGGTTGACAAAGTATTCACCAGAGACCAAAGGCAGCACAGCAAGAAATACGATGCCCAACAGCACCCACAAACGGTTCATGTTGTGACTCTTCCAAAGAGGCCTTGCGGCTTGAAGGCAATGACCACCACCATGGGCAGAAACAAAATGACGTAAGCCAAATCAGGCACCAAGGCAATGCCAAAGGTGTAGATGAAACCCACAATGAAACTCGCCACAAAGGTGCCCACCAAACTGCCCACGCCACCCAGAATCACCACGATCAAGGCCAGTGGCAACATGTCGGCGTCGAGCCCTGGATAGGCATTGAAGATCGGGCCACCCAAAGCGCCACCCAAACCTGCTAGCCCAGCCCCCAAACAAAACACGGTGGTGAACAAACCCGAGGCTGGGATGCCCACAGCGCGCGCCATCGGCATGTCGTCCACGCCTGCACGAATCATGGCGCCCAAGCGGGTGCGCTCCATCAGCCAATACAGGAGCACGCCCACCACGATGGAAAAACCCAACACCACCAAACGGTAGGTGGGGAATCTGAGGTTGAACATTTCCATCGGTGTCTGAAACATGGATGGCGTTTGGATGGGCAGAGGGTCGCCGCCCCAGATCATCAAACACAAATCGGCCACCACAAACGACAGCCCCAAGGTGGCCAGTACCTGACCTTGGGCGTTGTTGGTGAGGCGACGCAAGATGAAGCGCTCAATCAAACCACCCACCACCGCCATAGTC
>CAIMWY010000174.1 GCA_903845315.1 uncultured Burkholderiales bacterium | reverse complement strand
TGCTGGATGGTGTGGCCGTCTTCGATTTGGTCGATTTGCCAGCGCACTTCGTAGTCGATGGCTTGCTGCATGAACTTGAAGCTGTTCAGGTTCTTGATTTCTCGGCGGGTGCCCAAAGGTGCACCGGGCTTGCGCACCGACACGTTGGCGTCGCAACGGAAACTGCCCTCTTGCATGTTCCCATCGCAAATACCGATCCAAGTCACGATCTTGTGCAGTTCTTTGGCGTAAGCCACGGCTTCGTCGCTGCTGCGCATGTCGGGCTGGGTCACGATTTCCAAGAGCGGTGTGCCAGCGCGGTTCAGGTCGATGCCGCTTTGGCCCCCACCTCCCAGTGCTGAGTCCTCATGCAGCGATTTGCCCGCATCTTCTTCGAGGTGGGCACGCTCCAGGCGCACGGTTTTGCGCACGGTCTCTTTGCCTTCTTCAAGGAAGAAAGACACCTCGCCGCCTTGCACCACCGGAATCTCAAACTGGCTGATTTGGTAGCCCTTGGGCAGGTCAGGGTAGAAGTAGTTTTTGCGCGCAAAAATACTGCGCTCAGCGATGTGCGCGTTGATGGCCAAGCCGAATTCGATGGCGCGTTCGACCGCGCCAACGTTCATCACCGGCAAAGAACCGGGCAGCGCCAAGTCCACCGCGCAAGCTTGCGTGTTGGGTTCTGCGCCAAACGCCACGGAGGCGCGGCTGAAGATCTTGCTCTTCGTAGAAAGTTGGGCGTGTGTTTCAAAGCCGATAACGACTTCATAGCCTTGGACGAGTTTGCTCATATCAGATGCCCTCCGGCTTGCGAAGGTGGAAGTCGGTTGCTTGTTGCAGGTGGTGTGCCATGTTGAGCAACTGGGCTTCCTTGAAGTAGTTGCCAATCAGTTGCAGGCCCACGGGCATCCCACCGGCTCCAAAGCCTGCGGGCACGCTCATGCCTGGCAAGCCCGCCAGAGATGCGGGCAGCGTGAAGATGTCGGCCAGGTAGTCAGCCACAGGGTCGTTGGCGTTTTCACCCAACTTCCAAGCCACAGACGGGGCCACGGGACCCGCAATCACATCGCATTCTTTGAAAGCATTTTGGAAGTCGTCGGCAATCATGCGGCGGATCTTTTGGGCCTGCAGGTAGTAGGCGTCGTAATAGCCATGCGAGAGCACATAAGCGCCCGTCATGATGCGGCGCTTGACCTCGTTGCCAAAGCCTTCGGCACGGGTCTTTTTGTACATGTCCACCAGGTCGGTGTAGTCCTTGGCGCGGTGGCCGAACTTCACGCCGTCAAAGCGGCTCAAGTTGGAGCTGGCTTCGGCGGGAGCGATGATGTAGTAAACCGGAATCGACAACTCGGTGCGCGGCAAGCTGATGGGCACCAGCTTGGCACCCAGCTTTTCGTATTCGCGCAAAGCGCCGTCCACGGCAGCGCGCACGTCTGCGTGCAGACCTTCGCCAAAAAACTCTTTCGGGATACCAATGCGCAGGCCGTCGATCGGGTTGTTCAGCGATGCGGTGAAGTCTTCGGTTGGCATGTCCAGTGAAGTCGAGTCGCGGTCGATGTCACCGCCGCAC
>CAIMWY010000173.1 GCA_903845315.1 uncultured Burkholderiales bacterium | reverse complement strand
TCGTTGCGAAAGAACAGCAGCATCGCGGCAAATGTCAAAGCCTGCGTGATGATGGAAAAATACACGCCTTTGATGCGCGAGCGAAAGGCAAAGTAACCAAACACCCAGGCCAGTGCACCGGGTACCAAAACAATCAACATCAAGGTGGCGACAAAGCTATCGCTGAAGGTCCAGTGCCATGGCAAAGTCTTCCAGTCGAGAAACACCATGAAGTCGGGCAAATTGCTTTTATAGTTGCCGTCGGTGCCAATTTGGCGCATCAGGTACATGCCCATCACATAGCCGCCCAAAGCGAAAAACAGTCCGTGGCCCAAGGACAAAATGCCGGTGTAGCCCCAGATCAAGTCCATCGCCAAAGCGCAGATGGCGTAGCACATGATCTTGCCCACCAAAGCCACCGCAAAGTCGCTCAGATGAAGCACACTGCCAGCGGGGACCCAAAGGTTAAGCACAGGCACCACGGCACACAAGGCCACCACAGCAGCCAAGAAAAAAGCCCAACCTACGCGCCCCAACAAGGCAGGTGCAGCAGGCAAGGTCACGGGAGTTGTTTTCACAGAAGTGGCGTGCTCCATGTCAAGCCTCCGCACTGCGGCCCTTCATCGCAAACAAACCTTGCGGTCGTTTTTGGATGAAAACAATGATGAACACCAGCACCGCAATTTTGGCCAGCACGGCGCCAGCCAAACCTTCGAGCAATTTATTCATCAAGCCCAAACCCATAGCGGCATACACGGTGCCTGCCAACTGGCCTACGCCACCGAGCACCACCACCATGAACGCATCCACGATATAGCTCTGCCCTAAGTCAGGACCGACGTTGCCAATTTGACTCAGCGCGCAACCCGCCAGGCCTGCAATGCCGCAACCCAGCGAAAACGCATAGGTATCAATGCGCGCGGTGTTCACCCCCAGTGCTGATGCCATAGGACGGTTTTGAGTGACGCCACGCACAAACAAACCCAACCGCGTTTGACTGATCAACAGCGTCATACCCACCAGCACACACAAGGCAAAAGCAATGATCACCAAGCGGTTGTAGGGCAGCGACAAATTGGCCAGCAACTGCACGCCACCACTCATCCACGACGGGTTTTCTACCCCCACGTTTTGCGCACCAAACACGGTGCGCACCCCTTGCATCAACACCAAGCTGATGCCCCAGGTGGCCAGCAAGGTCTCGAGTGGGCGGCCATACAAATGGCGCAGCACCGCACGCTCCAGCACAGCCCCCACCAAGGCCGCAGCCAAGAATGACATCGGCACCGCCACCAACAAATAGGCATCAAATGCACCGGGCAGATACTGGCGGAATAAGCCTTGCACCACATACGTGGCGTAAGCTCCAATCATCATCAGCTCGCCATGGGCCATGTTGATCACGCCCATCAAACCGTAGGTGATGGCCAACCCTAGGGCCACCAACAACAAAATAGAACCCAGGCTGATGCCCGTGAACAAAGCACCCAGCTTCTCGCCCCAATTCAGCGCCGATTGGATGGTGCGCAACGACGACTCCAGTTGCGCACGCACTTGCTTGTCGTCTTCTTGGCTCAAGCGTTGGTTGAGCAACAACTGGGTGTCAGGCGTTTGGCTCTCTGCCAAGGCCTTGGCCGAGGCCAAGCGTTCCTCCACCTTGTCACTGTTGAGCAACACGGCAGCCCGGGCCAGCAGCATCTGTGCTTTGACTTTGGCATCGGCCTCAGCGCTCAATGCTTTCTCCAACATGGTCAGCTTGGTCGGGTCTGGCTCTTTGAGCAAAGCATTCACCGCAGCCAAGCGCTTGGGCGCATCGGGGCTGAGCAATTGCAAGGCAGCCAAGGCGGAATCTATTTCACCGCGCATGCGGTTGTTGTTGATCACATCCTCTGCGCCGTCTGGCACAGCCACCGTCGATCCCGTCACCGGGTCTGTGGCCTGCCCCTCACGGACCACCACCACCTGCGTGCCGCTGAGCTTGACCGTATCGTCTGCCATGGCTTGCAAGAAGGCGGCTGTTTTTTCATCGGGTGAAGCCAAGGCTTGTTGCAAAGCCGTAATACGGCTGTCCGTGTCACCCACCGTCAGGGCACGCGCTTGCTCAACCGTCAAGGCATGTGCATGAACACACGAGAACAATCCACATGCAATCCCAAAAGAGACCAATCGATTCATCGACATTCCAGTAAAAAGGGGGAAGGCAGCGCCCTCCCCCAAAGTTCATCCCCAGGAGAATCGCTTACTTCTTCACCGGCTCATCAGGCTTCTTGTCGTTGCCTTCGATGAACGGGCTCCATGGCTTGGCCTTGACTGGACCGGGTGTCTTCCACACCACGTTGAACTGGCCATCGGCCTTGATCTCGCCAATGAACACCGACTTGTGCAAGTGATGGTTCTTCTCATCCATCTTGCTGGTGATGCCGCTCGGTGCGGTGAAGGTCTGACCGGCCATGGCCGCAATCACCTTGTCCACATCTGTGCTCTTGGCCTTCTCGACCGCTTGCTTCCACATGTGAATGCCAATGTAGGTCGCTTCCATCGGGTCGTTGGTCCAAGGCTTGTCT
>CAIMWY010000172.1 GCA_903845315.1 uncultured Burkholderiales bacterium | reverse complement strand
ACCCTGCCAACTTGCGCGACATCAGCCTCAAAGGCTGGGACGCAGTGGTGCGCAACAACTTGCACGGCACTTTCTTGTTCTCGCGTGAATGCTATGTGCAGTGCATGGAGCAACATGGTGGCAGCATCGTCAACATGCTGGCCGATATCTGGGGCGGCTTGCCGGGCATGGGGCATTCAGGCGCTGCGCGCGGCGGTGTGTTGACCTTCACCGAAACAGCGGCTTGCGAGTGGGGCAGTGCCGGCGTGCGAGTCAATGCCGTAGCGCCTGGCTGGATTGCCTCCAACGGCATCGACACCTACGACGAAAGCTACCAACAGCTGTTGCGCGAATTGCACACCAAAGTGCCTTTGCAGCGCTTTGGCACAGAGTCTGAGCTGGCCTCGGCCGTGGTGTACTTGTTGTCCCCCGCTGCAGGCTTCATCAGCGGCGCGGTCATCCGCGTTGACGGTGGTGTGCCCACGGCGCGCCACACCTGGGCGTTGCAACCAGCGCGCCAAGACTTCACCTACAACGGGTTTCCCTTGTACCAAGCTCCCAAGGCATTTGCCAAACCTGCGCAAGGACAGACACGTGACGACTGAGACCTCTCAAGTACAAGTGCTGCAGCAAGGTGTGGTCTGTCGCATCACGATCGACCGTGAGGCCGAACACAACACCATGACCGATGCGGTCATGGCCGACTTGCAGCGCGCCTTCCAAGTGGCCGAACACATGGACGGTGTCCGTGCCATTGTGATCACTGGCGCCGGCCAACACACCTTTTGCGCAGGCGGCAAACTCAAACCCACGGCCGATGGATCACCGTTTGCGCTCGAACCTGGTCGCTTTGACCATCCAGTGGCTGAACTGTTTCGTGCCATGGACCGCTGCAACTTGCCCATCATCGCGCGCGTCAACGGCGGCGCCTTTGGGGGGGGTGTGGGCTTGGTCTGTGCATGTGATTTCGCGGTTGCCGTGGACACGGCCAAGTTCGGCACGACCGAAGCGCGTGTGGGCGTGTTTCCCATGATGATCTTGCCGCTGCTCATGCGCGTGATCTCGCGACGCAAGTTGCAAGAAATGTGTTTCTTTGCCGAACGCTTTGATGCCCATGAAGCCTGTCGCTTGGAAATCGTCAACCAAGTGGTGGCGGCGGACGCTTTGGATGCCGCCGTGGATGCCTTGGTGGCCAAGCTGGTCGCCAATTCGCCAGTGGCCTTGCGCATGGGGCGACGCGCCTTTGCCGCCATGAACGATTTGTCGCTCAACGATGCGCTGAATTTGGCACAAACCATTTTGCCGATCATGTCGCAAAGTGAAGACACCAAAGAAGGCATGCAAGCCTTTGCCCAGCGCCGCGCGCCTAAGTGGACCAACCGCTGAGTGAACAAGGTATGAGCGAAGCTTCTACACAGCGACACACCCTGCGCATCGGCTGCGCCTCGGGCTTTTGGGGCGACTCCGAGGCCGGTGCTGCCCAACTGGTGGCATCGGGTGGCATTGATTATTTGGTGTTTGATTTTTTGGCAGAGATCACCATGTCTTTGCTGGCACGCGCGCGCGCCAAATCGGCCGATGCGGGCTACGCGCCTGACTTTGTGCGCATCATGGGCGACTTGGCGCCAGAGATTCAGCGTCAAGGCATTCGGGTGGTGGCCAACGCCGGCGGTGTCAACCCCGCTGCGTGCGCCGAGGCTTTGCGCAGTCGCTTGCAAGCCTTGGGCATTGCCCTGTGCATCGCCGTGGTGGATGGCGACGACCTGAGCGATCAAGCCGACGGTTTGCGTGCTGAGGGGCTGCGCGAAATGTTCAGCGGCGAAGCCATGCCCGACACGTTGCTCAGCGCCAACGCTTACTTGGGTGCGCAGCCCATTGCGGCAGCCTTGGCCGCAGGGGCTCAGATCGTCATCACCGGTCGGGTCGTCGACAGTGCGGTGACCTTGGGGCCCTTGGTGCACGAGTTTGGATGGTCATGGACCGACTGGGACAAACTGGCTTGTGGCAGTTTGGCCGGACACATCATTGAATGTGGCACCCAATGCACCGGTGGCTTGTTCACCGATTGGGAGCAAGTGCCGGACTGGGACAACATGGGCTTTCCCATTGTCGAATGCGATGCAGGGGGCCAGCACTTTGTGGTCACCAAACCTGCGAACACGGGCGGCTTGGTGACGCCGGCCACGGTGGGCGAGCAAATCGTCTACGAAATTGCCGATCCTGCCTGCTACGAATTGCCGGACGTTCGCGCTGATTTCAGCCACGTTAGCTTGCGCCAAGACGGACCTGATCGGGTGCACGTCAGTGGCGCACGCGGTGCGGTGGCGCCCGAGCGCTACAAAGCCAGCTTGACCTATAGCGAGGGTTGGCGCTTGTTGGGCACCCTGATGATTGGCGGACACCAAGCCGCACCCAAAGCATGGCGCGTAGGTGAATCTATTTTGAAACGCGTGCAACGACTGTTGAGCCAACGTGGATGGGCCGATTTCGCACAAACTAACTTGGAAGTTTTGGGCGCCGAAAGCACCTATGGTCCCCATGCCCGGGGCCAAGCCAGTCGCGAAGTGGTTCTGAAAATTGCAGCCAAGCATGCGCAACGCGAAGCTTTGGAGTTGCTGGCCAAAGAAATCGCGCCATCGGCCACCTCGATGGCGCAAGGCATCACCGGCTTTGCCGCAGGCAGACCTTCACCGTCACCGGTGGTGCGTTTGTTTTCTTGCTTGATCGACCCCGCCCGACTCACGCAACGCGTGTGCGTGGAGGGGCAAGACCTGGACTTTGTGCCGCAGACCGTTGGCGGCGCGAGAACCACCAACGAACCACTAGACGCCCCGTCCAATCAGTCGGCGCGTGGCAGTGCCGCAGGCCCTGTGGTGTGCGTGCCCTTGCTCCGCTTGGCCCACGCGCGCAGCGGCGACAAAGGTGACAACGCCAATATTGGCGTGATCGCCAGGTCACCGGCTGCTTATGCCTTCTTGTGTGACTGGCTCACGCCAGAACGTGTACATGCCTACTTTGCGCATCTTGTCTTGGGCGAGGTCTACCGTTATCGCCTGCCGGGGTTTGATGCACTCAACTTTGTGATGACGCAAGCCTTGGCTGGAGGTGGCGTGGCCTCCTTACGTTACGACCCGCAGGGCAAGGCCTTTGCACAAATGCTGCTCGACTTGGAAGTCGATGTGCCTGCCGCTGTGTTGGAGAGCTTGCCTTGAAGTCTGCCCTTGCCAAAAGCACCAAGCTGCGCCCGCTGACTTCACAGGGCATAGCCAACCCCGTGGGCAAGCACACGCCGCGTCGGATGCGACGCGCGCAAGAAATATTGGATGCAGCCCGCGACATCTTTTTAGAAAAAGGCTTTGGTGGTGCGTCCGTGGGTGAAATTGCGGCCAAGGTGGGTGTGGTCGAGGGCTTGGTCTATGCCTACTACCCGACCAAACGCGATTTGCTCAACGATGTGTTGTGCGGCATGTATGTGCCCTTGATCCGTGATCTTGAAGACAGCTTTTCGCGCATTCAAGGTGTGCGCAGTCGCTTGCGTTTTTTGATCTGGCGCCATTTGCGTGTCTATGTCGAAGAACCTGGCTTGTCACGCTTGGTATTGCACGAAGTACGCACTGGGCCGGAGTATTTCAAGTCTGTGCTGCATGACTTGCATGTGCGCTACACCGAATTTTTGGTGCGCACCATTGAAGAAGCCATTGATCAGGGCGAGATACGTGCCGACACCGACATTGAATTGCTGCGCTCCATGGTCTACGGCGGCATTGAGCACCGCATGTGGGGCACCTTGTTTGGTCGTGGCGCGGTTGACATTGAGAGCACTGCGGATCAATACACCCAAATTGTCTTGGGCTCTTTGATGACCACGCCACGTACAAGCCCGGCCATGAACGGAAAGTCACCCGATATGACGCAGCTCTTGCTAGAAGCCCGTGAGCGCTTGGACCGCATGGCCCAGCTGGTATCGCATGACAGTCAAGCTGCACCACCTCTTCCACCGCAGCGCGCGCGTGGTCAACGCAACCCCAAACACCCATGACCCTTCATAAATTATTTATTGCCAACCGTGCCGAGATTGCCCTGCGTATTGTGCGCACAGCACAGCGCATGGGCATTGCCACCGTGGTGCCTTGGCATGCGCGCGACCGCCATGGTCCGGCGCTGCAAATCGCCAGCGAAACGGTTGAATTGATCGGGGACCCACCCGTCTCAGCGTGGTTGAATCCGCAGGCCTTGATACAGGCTGCGCTAGACACCGGTTGCGATGCCATCCACCCTGGTTACGGTTTCTTGTCTGAAAACGCAGGCTTTGCGCGTGCGGTGGCACAAGCAGGTTTGATTTTTGTGGGCCCACCTGCAGATGTGATTGAACGCATGGGCGACAAAATCACCGCCCGTAACTTTGCCACCCAGCATGGCGTGCCAGTGACGCCTTCGGCCGAAGAAGAATCGTCGCCAGAGACATTTGCCGAGCGTGCCGCCGCGATTGGTTTTCCTTTGCTCATCAAAGGCACCGCAGGCGGTGGCGGCAAAGGCATGCACATCGTGCGCGATGCTGCTGGCTTGACGCAGGCGATTGCCACTGCACGCGCTGAAAGCCAGCGTTACTTTGGCGATGGACGTTTGTTGGCTGAGCGCTTTGTCGAGAAACCCCGACACATCGAGGTTCAGGTGTTTGGTGACGCCCAAGGCCAAGTGATCCATTTGGGAGAGCGCGAGTGTTCTATCCAGCGTCGGTTTCAAAAACTGATCGAGGAAACACCCGCACCCACTCTGAGTGCTGAGTTGCGTCAGCGCATCTGCCAAGCGGCTGTGACGCTGGCCAGTGCAGCCGGTTATGTGAATGCCGGCACGGTCGAATGCATCGTGTCGCAAACCGGCGAGTTTTATTTTTTAGAAATGAACACCCGCTTGCAGGTGGAGCACCCGGTGACCGAAATGGTCACGGGCTTGGACTTGGTCGAGTGGCAATTGCGCGTGGCCCAAGGCGAACCATTGCCTCTGCGGCAAGAGCAAGTGCAGTGGCATGGCAGTGCCATTGAGTGCCGCATCTTGGCCGAAGACGCCGACGCCGGCTTTGTGCCCGATACAGGCAAAGTCTTGCTGCTGCAAGAGCCCCAAGGACCCGGTGTGCGGTTTGACAACGGCGTGATGCAAGGTGCCACGGTCAGCGCCGACTTTGATTCAATGTTGGCTAAGCTGGTGGTGCACGGTGCCAGCCGTGATGTGGCGATCTCGCGCATGCGCCAAGCCTTGCAAGACACGGTGATGTTGGGTGTCACGCTCAACAGCCATTTCTTAGGCCGTGTGTTGGCCCATCCCGAGTTCCAAGCTGGTGCAACTGACACCGATTTCTTAGAGCGACACAAAGCCAGCTTAAAACCCGCGCCATGGACCGACGCCCAGCGACAGGCCCTGGTGGCCGTGGCCGCTGCCGCGAGTCGTGATCCTTTCAGCACCACGGTGAGCGAACCCCATTTGTCCATGGGGGCCTGGCGCAATTGAATGCCCACCCAATTTAAAAACACAGACCATGACAACTTATGTGATTCAAGGCGCGGCTGAGCCGAGCCACCAGACCCGCAAGCACGGTGCCGATGTGGTGGTGGACGACACCCGCGTTGTGGTGCGCTCGCTGACGCCCCAGACCTTCAGTGTTCAGCAGTCCACGCACGCGCACAGGCTGCATGCAGTGGCGCATGGCGACAGCGTGTATGTGCAACTCAACGGCCGCGCCTGCCGCATCGACCGCGTGGATCCCACACGTGCCAACGCCGGTGCCGCCGCGCACGGCGGTGGCGTGTCGCAGGCGCCCATGCCTGGGGTGGTGGTGTCGTGGCTGATGCGCCCGGGCAGCGTGGTCAAAGCTGGCGCACCGCTGCTGGTGATTGAGAGCATGAAGCTGCAGATGACCATCGAAGCCACCCAAGACGGTGTGCTGGAAGATCTTCCATTCACCGAAGGACAGACGTTCCAACGCGGTGCCACTTTGGCCCGTGTGCGTCCAAGCAGTCAGACCGGAGCCCCCGCATGAGCCGCATCATCAGCAAGGTGGACACCGAATCCACCGTCTATCGCAAAAACTTTGCCGACATGAGCGAGCGGGTCAAGACCCTGCGCGAGCGTTTGAACCAAGCCCGCCACCAGCGACCTCAACGCGATGTAGACCGACTCATAAAAAGCAAAAAACTCACCGTGCGCGAACGGCTCGATTTGTTGCTGGATCCAGGCACACCGTTTCTCGAGCTGTCGGCCTTGGCTGCCAACCGCGCCTATGGCGGCGACGTGCATGGGGCAGGGCAGGTCTCAGGCATTGGCATCATCCATGGACGTGAAGTCATCATCCATGCGGATGATCCCAGCATCAAAGGCGGTGCCTGGTACCCCTTGTCGGTCAAGAAGATCATTCGCACTTTAGACATTGCCATTGAGAACCGCTTGCCGGTGATCCACCTGTGTGACAGCGCTGGTGGCTTTTTGCCCTTGCAGGCAGACTTGTTCCCCGACCGTTACACCGCCGGGCGTATTTTTCGCAACCAATGCACCTTGTCCAAATTGGGTGTGCCGCAAATTGCGGTGGTGTTGGGGCATTGCACCGCAGGCGGTGCCTACATTCCGGCCTTGAGCGATTACAGCGTCATCGTGCGTGGCAATGGTGGTGTGTTTTTAGGCGGACCTCCTTTGGTCAAGGCCGCCACCGGCGAGGTGGTCAGTGCCGAAGCCTTGGGTGGTGCGCAGATGCACACCACGGTCTCAGGCACTTGCGACTACGCGGCCGATGATGAGCCCCATGCCATGGCCTTGGCGCGCGACATCTTTGCGCAGACCAGTCCGGTGCTCAAACAACGCATTGACCGCATTGACGCCGAGCCACCGCACTACGACCCGCAAGAGTTGTACGGCATCATTCCCACCGATTGGAAGGTTGGTTTTGACATGCGCGAGGTGATTGCACGCATCGTCGACGGCAGCCACTTTCATGAATACCAACCCGATTACGGCACCACCATGGTCTGCGGCTTCGCCCGCATCTGGGGTTGCAAGGTGGGCATCTTGGCCAACAACGGCGTGCTCTTCAACGACAGTTCACTCAAAGCGGCGCACTTCATGCGCTTGTGTGACCGTGACCGCACCCCGCTGGTGTTCTTGCAAAACATCACCGGCTACATGGTGGGTCGCGAGTACGAAGAACGGGGCATCACCAAAGACGGTGCCAAGATGATCATGACCCAGGTGGGCTGCACGGTGCCCAAGTTCACTGTGATCGTCGGTGGCTCATTTGGGGCGGGCAATTACGGCATGTGTGGTCGCGCTTTTGATGGACGATTTTTGTGGATGTGGCCGCAATCGCAAATTGCCGTCATGGGTGCGGAGCAAGCCGCCAACACCTTGGCCGATGTCAAGATTCGCCAATTGCAGCGTGAAGGCCAACAACTCAGCCAAGAAGACATTCAAGCCATTCGTCAACCCGTGCTCGACAGCTTTCAGGCAGAGAGCGATGCCTATTACTCCAGTTCAGAGCTGTGGGACGATGGCATCTTGGACCCGGTCGACACCCGCAATGCCTTGGGCATGGCCATTGTGGCGTCCTTGAATGCGCCGTTTGGTGACATGGGCTACGGCGTGCTCAGGCTCTGACCGGCATTCAACACACAGGGCGATGCAGGAGGCGACATGATTGACATCGGTGAGACTTCGACCATTCCAGACGTTTTTTTTGCGGCTGCCAAGGCCTATGCGCAGCGACCATTTTTGGTGGCGCCCGCCAACCCTGCGCGGGCCTATGCGCCAGCAGGTCAAACCTTCAGTTACGCGCAAGCCGCAGACGCGGTGCGTGACTTGATGCAGTGCTACCGAATGGCCGGTTACGGTGTCGGGCATCGCGTGGGCTTGTTGCTTGAAAACCGCTTGGAGCATTTCTTGCACAAGCTGGCCATGAATGCCTTGGGTGTGTGCTGTGTGCCACTCAATCCAGATCACCGAGCGCCTGAGATGGCGTATGTGATTGAGCACGCCAAGCTGGACTTGGTGGTGGTGGTCGACCCCATGGTCGCGCTGTTGCAGCAAGCCTTGGCCGTGTCTGAGCACCAAGCCGCAGTGGTGCCCCTGAGTGCGCAGATGGTTTTGCCTGCTGCGGCCCGTGCAGCGACGTCCACCACGCCGGATGCAGCCAGCATTGCCAGCGTGCTTTACACCTCGGGCACCACCGGTCGACCCAAGGGATGCCTGATGTCGCACCGCTATGAGTTGGCGGCCGGGCGCTGGTATGCCACACGCGGTGGCTTAGTCAATTTTGGTGAAGCCTGCGAGCGCATTTACAACCCGCTGCCGGTGTTCCATGTGAACGCATTGATTTTTTCGTTTTACTGCGCCATGCTCAAAGGCAATTGCCAAATACAGACCGATCGTTTTCAAGTCTCGCGCTGGTTCACCGAAGTGCATGAGTCCCAAGCCACGGTGGTGCACTACCTAGGGGTGGTGGTGCCCATGTTGCTCAACCAAGCCAGCCATCCGCTGGAGCGTGACCACCAAGTTCGCTTTGCCATTGGCGCCGGGGTGGACCCACAACGGCATGCCGAGTTTGAGCAACGCTTTGGCTATCCCTTGGTAGAAATTTGGGGCATGACCGAGATGGTGCGCGCCATTTTTGATGCCGATCTGCCGCGCCAAGTCGGCACGCGCGCCATTGGCCGGGTGCAGCCCGGCATGCAAGTGCGGGTGGTCAACGATGTCGATGTCGATGTGCCCGACGGCACGCCGGGTGAAATGCTGGTGCGTGACTCAGCCAGCAGCCCACGCCGCGATTTTTTCAGTGGGTATTTGGACGATGAAGCCGCCACCGAGCTGGCCTGGCGTGGCGGTTGGTTCCACACCGGCGACATCGTGGTGCGCGATGCCGATGGCTTGTTGCATTTCTTAGAGCGGCGAAAAAACATCATCCGACGCTCGGGCGAAAACATTGCTGCGGCTGAGGTCGAGGCTGTGTTGCAAAGTCACCCCTGGGTGGCGCAAGCCGCCGTGTTGGCTGTCAAAGACGAAGTGCGTGAGGAAGAGGTGTTGGCCTGCGTTGTGCTCAAGCCGGGTGTGGCTGTGCCGCATAGTGCAGACGATGCGTTGGTGCGCGAATTGTTTGCGCACTGCGATGCCAGCTTGGCTTACTTCAAAGCGCCAGGCTGGTTGTGGTTCACCGACGAAATCCCAACCACCGGCACCCAAAAGGTCCAAAAGCACCAACTGTTTGCGGCAGACATTGATCCGCGCACAGCAGCAGGCATGATGGACTTGAGGTCGTGGAAAAAACGCCAACGCACGTCCTGAATTTTTATCAGAACGTCTTCAACCGACCACAAAAGGAGAATGCCATGTCCCAACCCCATGTACTGACACGCCGCGAAGCGGCGGTGGGGGTGATGACTTTCAATCGCCCTGAATCGATGAACACCTTGGACTTGCCCATGGTGTTGGCCATGGAAGAAGCCTTGGAGGTGTTGGAGCAAGACGCGCAAGTGCGTGTGATTGTGGTCACAGGGTGTGACCAGCGAACCTTCATGGCCGGAGGCAACATCGGCGACTTGAACAGCCGCCATGCGCTGTCGCACTACCAAGACTTTGCGCTGGTCTTGCACCGCGTGTTTCGTCGCTTTGAAGTGTGCGCCAAACCCATCATTGCCGCAGTCAATGGCTGGGCCTTGGGCGGTGGGGCTGAATTCATGTTGACCACCGACATCCGTTTGATGGCCGACAACGCGAAGTTAGGGTTACCCGAAATCAAATTGGGCTTGTTTCCCGGTGGCGGTGGCTCGCAGCGCTTGATGCGGCAAATCCCCCTGTGCCAAGCCAAGATGCTGATGTTCACGGGTGACTTTCTGTCGGCCGCTGAGGCGGTGCAGATCGGTTTGGTCAACCGTGCCGTGCCGCAGTCGGAATTGATGGGTGAGGCGATGACCTTGGCGCAGCGCATCGCCGGCAAATCTCCTTGGGCTTTGCGTCTTCTCAAAACTTCTATGCTGCAAGGCGCCGACATGCCCTTGAGCGCGGCTTTGTCGCACGAGGTGGCCACCATCAGCCTGCTGCTGCAAACCGAAGACGCCCATGAGGGGTGTGCCGCATTTTTAGAAAAACGCACACCGGTGTTCAAAGGCCGTTGATGAAGGCCTCTACCCCCACACCATCGCACGCGCAATTGCTTGAACAGCGCTTGCACTACCCTCATGCAGGCAACAAGCCCGCTCCTGGCTCAAGCACCGAACTTGCGCCCGGTGTGCGTTGGGTGCGCATGCCCTTGCCGTTTGCGCTGGACCACATCAACCTCTGGTTGCTGCGTGATCAGCGCGAAGGACCTGAGGGCGTGATTGATGGCTGGGCCGTGGTGGACTGTTGCGTGTCCAGCGACGAGGCCAAGCAGCACTGGCAGCACGTCTTTGACACCCAACTCGAAGGCTTGCCCGTCCTGCGCGTCATCGTCACCCACATGCATCCCGACCATGTGGGTTTGGCCCATTGGTTGTGCGAGCACTGGAGCAGGCCCGACCACACATGTCAGCTGTGGATGAGCGCCGCAGACCACCACTTGGCGTGTTTGTACTCACAGGGCATGAATGCCTTTGGCGGCGAAGAAGCGGCCAACTTTTTTGCGCTTCATGGTTGGCGGGACCGCTACGATTTGGAAAAAATCAGGGCGCGTGAAAGTTATTACCCCACCATGGTTCCTAAGGTGCCTCGGGTGTTT
>CAIMWY010000171.1 GCA_903845315.1 uncultured Burkholderiales bacterium | reverse complement strand
CCCGATTGCCTGCGCCGTCACCGAAGGCCTGGTGGACATGGCGGCACGCGCCATCGCCATGGACCCGCTGGAGATTCGCCGCCGCAACGTCATCCCCGATGACGCCTACCCGTGTTCGGGCATCAGCGGCATCAAGCTCGAAGGCCTGTCGCACCAAGCGTGTCTGGACAAGTTGGAGGGCCTCATGAACTACTCGGCCCTGCGCGCCGAACAAGCTGCGCTGCGCGAACAAGGCATTTACCGTGGCATTGGCATTGCGGCCTTGATTGAGCTGACCAATCCCAGCGCTGCGTTTTATGGCGTGGGCGGTGCCCGCATTGCCTCGCAAGACGGCGCCACCGCGCGGCTAGACCCCAACGGCGGCGTGACCGTGATGGTGAGTGTGGGTGAACAAGGCCAAGGCAACGACGCCATCTACACCCAAATCGCCGCCGATGCGGTGGGCGTGGACATGGCGCAGGTGCGTGTGGTCACCGGCGACACTGAAGTCACGCCCTATGGCGGCGGCACCTGGGCCTCGCGCGGGGCAGGCATTGGCGGCGAAGCCGTGCTGTTGGCCGGCCAAGCCTTGCGCGCCAACATTTTGAAAGTGGCTGCCGTGATCTTGAAACGCGAGGTGAGCGAGATTGAATTGCACAGAGGCCAAGTGGTCGACGCCCTCACCCGCGAAGTGCTGACGCCACTGACCGAGGTGGGCCGCATTGCCTACTTCCGCTCCGACTTGCTGCCCAACGACTTCACGCCAGAATTGAGCGTGACACGCCACTACGCGCAGCGCGACTACCCCTTCATCTTCACCAACGGCATGCAAGCTTCTTACGTGGAGGTCGACCCCGACACCGGCTTTGTCAAGCTGTTGCAGCACTGGGCGGTGGAGGACTGCGGTCGCGTGATCAACCCCCGCTTGGTGGATGAGCAAATTCGCGGTGCGATCGTGCAAGGCATTGGCGGCGCCATGCTGGAAGAGTGTCTCTACGACAACCAAGGCCTCATGCTCAACGCCAACATGGCCGACTACCTGGTGCCCATGTGCGCTGAGATGCCCGACATCCACGTGGCCCACGTGCAGACCCCCACGAAAAGCAGCCAGCTCGGCGCCAAAGGTGCGGGTGAAGCCGGCACCGCTGGCGCCCCAGCGGCGGTGATGAACGCGATCAACGATGCGCTGGCGCCGTTCAAGGCGCAGGTGCTGTCTCAGCCGTTCACGCCGGAGAAGGTGCTCAAGGCGTTGGGCAAGGTGTGATCTTTGTCTTAGCCCAACTGGCCGCGTCTGCGCATCATGTCACGTGACATGCATTCGAGTTGTTGCGGGCTGATCGCCGTTTGTGCCACCGGATAAAGCTCCAACTCTTCGTGTTGGAGGTGGTCTCTGTAGAGGGCCACAAAGGCGTCAAAGACCGCCTGCTCGAGGCTGCTGAGAGCCACCCAAGTCTGGCCATCAGTCACGGCAATGCGCTGAAGTGACTTTTTGACAAACTGCCAAAGACGCTCCATTTCCAAATGGTCTTGTTTGAGACGAACGATCAATGCATCCAAGACCGAGTTTTGCAGCGCAAGCGCCGCAGGAAAAACATGCATCTCTTCATCTAAATGGTGCTGCGGTGCAGCCATTTCAAAATACCGAATGACATCGCCAGCCGCTTGCGACGCCTGCACATCACACCCATGGTCTCGCAGATGGCCACTGAGTTTGCCAAGCAACACCAGCATGCCCTCTACGCGCTCATGACAGGCGGTG
>CAIMWY010000170.1 GCA_903845315.1 uncultured Burkholderiales bacterium | reverse complement strand
TCTCGCAGCATGCACATCACCTTCAAGCTTTTTGCCACGCTCACCGACTACCTGCCGCCCGCTGTGCGGCGTGACAACCTGATGCAGCTGGAGGTGGCGCCTGACGCCACCATTGCACACATCATCGAGCCCTTTGGCATGCCCCCAAAGCTGGTGCATTTGGTGCTGGTGAATGGCCGCTACATCGAACCCGAGAAACGCTTGACCACCACCTTGGTCGAGGGCGATGTGCTGGCCATTTGGCCGCCTATCGCGGGCGGTTGACATTCGCCTCTCCCTCACCTCGCGCGCCCCAACCCTGTCCGGCTGTGCAATCGCATTACGACGCCTCCTTTGTTCGTGAGATGGGCTGCACCGAAGCCGAGTGGCTGGGCTGGTTGCCTGCCGCCATCGGCGCCCATGCCTGGCAGCGCGACGGCCAGAGCGTGCGCATCGCCTTGGACAAGCCCGAGTCCGAGTCCGAGCCAGAGTCCGGGTCAACCTCTGCCAGCGTGTACATCCGCTGGTCGGTGGGCGAGCCCCGTGTGATCGCGCTGGTGCGCCTTCCCCGTCTACACGTGCAGTTTGAATTCAGCGCGGCCGATGCAGCGCAACGCCACCGCTTCATGCGCCGCTTTGACCTCTACATGCAGCGGGGCGGTGGCTAAGATCACGCCATGTTGTTGGAGCGTTTGAAATACATGCCCCTGCGCGATGCCAACGAGGCACGCGCAATGTTTGCCGCAGGCCAGGTTTTGGTCGCGCAACACCAGTTGCCCATGCGCCCACCGCCGCCCGAGCCCACCACCTGTTGTGGCCGTGGTTGCAATGGGTGTGTGTGGGAGGGTTTTTTGAGCGCCGCTGAGTACTGGCGCGAGGACTTGCTTACTTGTCTACGCCCATCACCGCATCGGGAAGGTACGTGACGATTTGCGGGAACACCGTGATCAACACAATGCACACCACCAAACAACCGAAGAACGGAATGGCCGCGCGCGCAATCGTGTTGCTGTCTTTGCCGGTCATGTTTTGCAAGACAAACAGGTTGAAGCCCACGGGCGGTGTGACCTCGGCAATTTCGACCAACAGCACAATGAAAATCCCAAACCAGACCAAATCGAAGCCTGCTTTTTGAATCATCGGCAACACCACCGCGCTGGTGAGCACGATCATGCTGATGCCATCCAGCGCTGTGCCCAAAATCAAATACACCACGGTCAACACCGCGATCAAGGCCAACGGTGACAGGTGCATGCCGTTGACCCATTCGGCCAGCTCGCGCGGAATGCCAGTAAAGGCCATGGTTTTGGTGAGAAACGCCGCACCGGCCAAGATGAACATGATCATGCAGCTCGATCGGGTGGTGCCCATCAGGCCTTCGCAGAAGTTGCTCCAAGTCAGGCTGCGGCTCCATGCGGCCAACCCCAGCGAGCCCACCACGCCATAGGCGGCGCATTCGGTGGCGGTGGCGTAACCCGCAATCAGCACCCAGCAGACAAACACAATCAAGGCGCCGCAAGGAATGAGGCTGCGCGAGAGTTTGATTTTTTCCCAGAAGGTGGTGGGCGGGTCGGCCGCTGGCACTTGGTCGGGGTGACGCAAGCTCCACCACATGATGTAGCCGCTGAACAGGGCCATCAGCAGCAGACCGGGCAAAAAGCCGGCCAAGAAAATGCGAATGATCGACGCATCGGCCGCCACCGCATACACCACCATGGTGATGGAGGGCGGGATCAAAATACCCAAGGTGCCGGCCGTGGCCAATGAGCCCAAGGCCAGCTTTTCGCTGTAGCCGCGCTTCATCAACTCGGGCAAGGCCACTTTGCTGATGGTGGCGCAAGTTGCTGCTGATGAGCCCGACACCGAACCAAAAATGCCGCAACCCAAAATGGTGGTGTGCATCAGCCGACCGGGCACCCGGTTGAGCCAGGGGCGCAGGCCTTCAAACATCTCCTCGCTCAGTTTGGTGCGAAACAAAATCTCGCCCATCCAAATGAACAACGGCAGCGCAGCCAGCTCCCAGCTGGCATTGCTTTCCCAGAACGCACTGAACAGGTTTTTGCCCGGTTGCGTGTCGGTGAAAAACGCCTGACCCACCCAGCCGCAAATGGCCAGGGTCATGGCAATCCACACGCCGCCCGAGAGCAGCAGGAACATGATGAACAGCAGCAGGCCGCCAACGAGAAGAATTTCCATAAAACCTTGGGGTTTAGACGTCGGAAGAAAAGTCGCCGCGTGCGTGCCGCTCTTGGACCTCGCGCACATACGTGGGCGTTTGGCCGCGCAACACCAAGACCAGCTCATCGAGCACGGCAATCAGCAGCAGCACCGAGCCGATGGCAAAGCTCAGTTGCGGAATCCACATCGGGATGGGCAACAGGCCTTGGGCCATGTCGTTGAACTCCCAGCTCTCGTAGGTGAACTTGCAGGCCCACCACGCCAGGTAAGCCACGGCGACCGACGCCACACACAAGGCCGCCAGCTCCAAGCGCTTGCGCCAGGGTGCAGACACGGCTTCGAGCAACAAGGTCACGCGCACAAAGTCGCCATGCTTGAAGGCGTGGGCCATGGCAAAAAAGGCCGCCGCCGCACAAAACCAAGACACCACATCGTTGACCGCGCCGGTGCGCACACTGAACTCACGCAGAATGCTTTGCCCAATCATCAAGACACAAATCAGAGCAATGAAAAGGGCCCCCAGGGCCCCCGCGGCAAGGTAGAGACGATCGAGAAATCGGCGCATCACTTTTTGCCAGCTTTGGCTGCAGCCGGTGCCGACTTGGCATAGGCCGCAATGATGGCCTCACCATCTGCGCCAGCCTTCTTTTGCCAGTCGGCCAACATGATGCTGCCGACTTGGCGCATGTCATCCATCAGCTTGGGGCTGGGGGTGACCACTTTCATGCCTTTTTCGGTCAAAGCTTTTTTGTAATAGCCATCTTTCTCGGCACTGACCTTCCAGCCGCGTGCTTCGGCTTCGGCAGCGGTTTTGGTCAGGGCGGCTTGGGTGGCGGGGTCGAGTGCATCAAACGATTTTTTGTTCACGATGACGGCATTCTTGGGCAACCAAGCTTGGGTGTCGTAGAAGTACTTCAAGCTCTCATAGGTTTTTGTGTCGTAGCCGGTAGAGCCCGAGCTCATGTAGCTTTCCACCACGCCCGTGGCCAAGGCTTGCGACAACTCAGCAGCTTGTATGGTGACAGGTTGGGCGCCAATCAGCTCGGCAATCTTGGCAGTGGCTGGGCTGTAGGCGCGCCACTTGATGCCACGCAGATCGGCCACCGAGTTGATTTCTTTCTTGGTGTAAATGCCTTGTGACGGCCAAGCCACCGCAAACAGCAGCTTCATGCCTTGGGCGGCGAGCAGCTTGTCGAGCACCGGTTTTTGCGCGTCGTACAAACGCTTGGAGTCGGCGTAGCTGGTGGCCAAAAACGGAATGCCGTCGGTGCCGTAAATCGGGTTTTCGTTTTCAAAGTTCACCAACAGCACTTCGCCAATTTGCGCTTGGCCGCCTTGCACGGCGCGTTTGATTTCGTTGGCTTTGAACAGCGACGCGTTGGCATGCACCGTGATCTTGAGTTTGCCTGCGGTGGCCGTGTCCACGTCTTTGGCGAACTGAATCAAGTTCTCGGAATGGAAATTGGTGGCGGCATAGGCGGCTGGCAAGTCCCATTTGGTTTGGGCAAAAGCGCTGCCAGCGAACAAGGCCAATGAGAGCGCGGTGAGTGGGAAGCTTCGACGTTGCATGAAAACTCCTAAGTGGTGTAAATGGACAACCCATGTCTAAGGCTTGACTATACAAGTACATGTGCTGGGGTTTTGGGGGCTGCAGGCCTTGTAATATCCAAGTCATCCAGTCACTACCCAACTCCCCTTATGCGACTACTTTTGCTTACCCTTCTCCTCATTGGGTCATGTGTTCGTGCCGAAGTGATTCCGGTTGATCCCATTGAAAAGTGTTTCCTGTGTAGCTCAGAGCCAAGCATGACGATGTACTGGCCCGGCAAAGACGCCAAGGCCCTTATCCTGTTCATTCCCGGTGGCGAGGGGTATCTGGGGCTCAAACCCGGTCAAACCGAGCTCAGAGGTCAGTTGTTGCAGACACTCAAGCGATTGACTCAACCCGAGTTCACCCGCGGCAAGCTGGATGTGGTGTTGCTCGACAGTCCCGGCGAATTGTCTCCGCGCCAAGCCTACCCATCGGCCAGAGCTTCTTCCGAACACTTGATACGCATTGAGAGCGCCGTTCGTTTCTACAAGAAAAAAACTGGCTTACCGGTTTGGTTGATGGGCCACAGCAACGGTGGCATCAGCCTCACCGAGTTTTTAAAGTACGCGCAAAAGAACGACAAGATGGAACTGATTTCTGGCTTCATTGCCAGCGGCATTCGAGACGAGTCTTACTTCAATGCGCCGATTCCGTTTCCGTTTTTCTTCATCCATCACAAGTTGGACGGGTGTTACCACACAACACCCAATAGGGCCTATGCCAACTACGAGAAAGTCAAACAATTCATCGCTGTACCGACTGAGTTTGTCTATGTCGTAGGAGGAGAGTCTCAATCAAGCGACGCATGTCGTAGCGGCTTTCATATGTACAACGGAGCAGGTGTTGAGGCGGCAAATGCCATTGATACCTTCATGTCCAAGGTCTATCCATAAATGTCAATTTCTTCCCCGACACACGCGCCCAAATGGCAATTCTGGATCGATAGAGGTGGCACCTTCACCGACATCGTGGCCAAGCGCCCCGACGGCAGCTTGGTGACGCACAAGCTGTTGTCTGACAACCCCGAGCACTACCGCGATGCGGCCGTGGCGGGCATTCGCCACTTGCTGGGCTTGTCTGCCGCTCAAGCGATTTCTGCAGACCAAGTGGCCTGCGTGAAGATGGGCACGACAGTGGCTACCAACGCGTTGTTGGAGCGCAAAGGCGAACCCACGTTGTTGGTCACCACCCAAGGGTTCAGAGATGCCTTGCGCATTGCCTACCAAAACCGGCCGCGTTTGTTTGACCGCCACATCGTGCTGCCCGAGTTGCTTTACCAAGAGGTGATCGAGGCGCACGAACGCGTGGGCGCCCACGGTGAGGTGGTGCAAGCCTTGGACGAAGCGCATTTGCGTGCTGCGTTGCAAGCCGCTTTCGGGCGCGGCCTGCGCAGCGTGGCGGTGGTCTTCATGCACGGTTACCGCTACACCGCCCCCGAACAAGCGGCGGCCCAACTGGCGCGCGAGGTGGGCTTCACCCAGGTGAGCACCTCGCACGGCCCCAGCCCGATGATGAAGTTTGTCAGCCGGGGTGATACCACCGTGGTG
>CAIMWY010000169.1 GCA_903845315.1 uncultured Burkholderiales bacterium | reverse complement strand
AGAGCGTGTGTCTCCCGGCCTGTTTCAAGAGTCTTCCAGCGGCCAGCGCGTTTTCTTTGTAGACAAAGACAGCGTAGAAAACAAACAAGGCAAGAACGTTTTTATCTCTGCAACAGACCACGGAAAACAAGCCATGACATCGGCCAAAGGCGGTCGGATTGAAATGATCAAAGACGAACGTTTTTTAATGCTCGAGAGAGGTCAATTGGTTGAACAAACAGTGGGCGAGCCTGATTTCAAAGTCAGTGAATTCAAACTGTATGGCACCCGCATTGGTCAAGACGTCAAAGTTGCTGCCAACGCGCCGCCCAAAGCCGTGGACACACTGAGATTGATCCAATACCCAAGTTTCGCCCATCAGGGTGAGCTTGCATGGCGTTTGGGCATGGTCTTGGCTGCTTTCAATTTGTTGGTGGTTGGCTTGGCAGTGACCAGCGCCAACCCAAGGGTTGGGCGGGGTGGCAACTTGGCTTTGGCCTTGTTCATCTTTGTCATCTATTACAACTTCATCAATCTGGGCCAAAGTTGGATCAGCGCCGGCCAAGTGCAATTCATCCCTTACTTATTGGCACTGCACGGCGGCATGTTGGGTTTGAGTTTGTTGTGGCTCACCGCACGCCACAACAACTGGCATTGGCGCCAGATCTTGGCACTACAGCGCACGCAACAGAGACAAGCATGAAAACCCTGCGTCGTCTTATTTATGGTGAAGTTTTTGGCGCCGTGGCCTTTGTCACGCTGAGTTTTCTGGCACTGTTTTTTTTCTTTGACTTTGTCGATGAACTCCAAGGTGTAGGCAACAACAACGGGGGCTACCAACTCAAACATGCCTTCATGTATGTGCTGCTGCTGGTGCCTAGCCATCTGTACGAATTACTTCCGATCTCAGTCTTGATCGGTACCATCTTTGTCATGGCACGCTTGGCCCAAAGCTCAGAATTCACCATATTGCGCACCAGTGGCCTTGGGCCCAGCATGGCCTTGCGCAACCTGATGGGGTTGGGCTTGGCATTCGTCGCCATCACCTTTGTGATCGGCGACTATGTGTCGCCTTTGTGCGACCGCTACGGCCAATTGCTCAAGAGCCGCTATATGGGTCAAATCAGTGTGGGGCAAACTGGCGCGTGGCTGCGTGAACGGCAAACGGACAGAAGTTATGCGGTCAATGTTCAAACGCTCTCGCCCGAAGGCAACCCCAGTGGCATCCGTATTTTTGAATTCGATTCAGAGGGGCAGTGGCTTGGCCTCACGCGCGCCAAATTAGGCCTCCTCAACAAAGACGATATCTGGGACTTGCAACAAGTCGAGCACGACAGTCTCAATCGCAGCAACGGCAATTCCACCATGCTACGTCGCCACAGTGCGCAGCAGAACTGGTCAACCAGCATCACCGCTGAAATGCTCTCGGTGGCTTTGCTCAAACCTGACCGCATGGGGACGATCGACTTGTTTCAATACATCCGCCACCTCAGCGCCAACGGCCAAGCCACCCAGCGCTTTGAAATCGAGTTCTGGAAAAAAGTCTTCTACCCCTTGAGTTGCTTGGTCATGGTGGTGCTCGCCCTGCCCTTTGCCTACTTGCATTTCCGCAGCGGCAACATTGCCAGCCATGTCTTTGGTGGTGTTTTGGCAGGCATCAGCTTTTTCTTGCTCAACAACGTCTTCAGCTACATCGGCAATCTCAACAGCTGGGCCCCTTGGTTCGCTGCGGCCGCGCCCGGCATGCTTTACTCCCTCGCATCCCTCGCGGCCTTTGGCTGGCTGGTGGTTCGGCAATAAAACCATCACACACCATGCACGCCATCCTTCTTTTCGCCCACGGCTCGCGCGACCCTTTGTGGCACCAGCCCATCCAGGCCGTGGCGGCGCGCATTGCGCAGCGTGCACCTCACATCGCCGTGCGCTGTGCTTACCTGGAACTCACCGAACCCAGCTTGGCCCAGGCCGCAGCCGGGGTGGTGGCCCAAGGCGCTACCAGCCTGAGCGTGCTGCCCTTGTTTCTGGGTGTTGGCAAACACGCCCGCGAAGACTTGCCCCTGCTGCTGCAAACGTTACGACAAGCCCACCCCGACGTACACATCGACTGCCAGCCCGCTGTGGGAGAACAAGAGGCTTTACTTGATTTGTTGGCTGACATTGCCTTAAGGGACACCAATATTCCCGAATAAAGAACGGGTTAATTAGATGCCCAAGGCATAATGACGCGGCAAATTCAACCCCCGAGTCATGAATCTTCACCAATTTCGCTTTGTCCAAGAGGCTGTTCGCCGCAACCTCAACCTGACCGAGGTCGCCAAAGCGCTGCACACCTCGCAACCCGGTGTGTCCAAAGCCATCATTGAACTCGAAGAAGAGTTGGGCGTTGAAATCTTCACCCGCCATGGCAAACGCCTCAAGCGCGTCACCGAACCCGGCCAACACGTGTTGCGCAGCATCGAGGTGATCTTGCGCGAAGTGGGCAACCTCAAGCGGATTGGCGAACAGTTCAGTGCCGAAGACAGCGGCACCCTCTCCATCGCCACCACCCACACCCAAGCGCGTTATGTGCTGCCCGTGCCCGTGGCCAAGTTGCGTGCGGCCTACCCCAAAGTCAACATCAGCTTGCACCAGGGCGCGCCCGCGCAAGTGGCGCAAATGGTGCTGGACGAAGTGGCCGAGATTGGCATTGCCACGGAATCGCTGTCGGACTACCCCGACTTGGTGACCCTGCCCTGCTACGAGTGGGAGCACGTGCTGGTCATCCCCAAAACGCACCCCTTGGCCGCCCAAAGCCGCATCACGCTGGAAGACTTAGCCGCTGAGCCCATCATCACTTACCACCCGTCGTTCACGGGACGCACCCGCATTGACAAAGCCTTTGCCGCCAAGCACCTGACACCGCGCATTGCCCTCGAAGCCATTGACTCAGATGTGATCAAAACCTATGTGCGCTTAGGCATGGGCGTGGGCATCGTGGCGGAAATGGCGGTGCGCGACAGCGCCGACGACGACCTGGTGGTGCGCCCCGGCGCCCAATTGTTTGGTAAAAACACCGCGCGCATTGCATTCAAGCGCAGCGCCTATCTGCGCAACTTCGTCTACGACTTCGCTGCCATGCTCAGCGACCGCTTAGACCGTAACCTGATTCTCAAAGCCCTCGAAGGCCATGCCAACGACTACGACCTGTGAACTCTGACCTATGACCACACCTGTTCTTGACACCAAATTCCCCAACGTCGGCACCACCATCTTCACCGTCATGTCGGCCCTGGCGACTGAAAAAAATGCGGTCAACCTCGGCCAAGGTTTTCCAGACTTTGCCTGTGACCCACACCTGGTGGACTGCGTCACCCGCGCCATGACGCAAGGCCTCAACCAGTACCCCCCCATGACCGGTGTGCCCGTGCTGCGCGACGCGATTGCCAAAAAAATTGAATCGCTCTACCACTACCGCTACGACCCGGTGAGCGAAATCACCATCACCGCAGGCGCTACCCAAGCCATCTTGAGCGCCATCTTGGCGGTGGTACGCGCAGGTGATGAGGTCATCGTCTTGGAGCCCTGCTACGACAGCTACATCCCCAACATCGAGTTGGCCGGTGGTGTGGCCGTGCGCGTGCCGCTCACAACCGGTACCTTCCGCCCCGACTTTGACAAGATCACCGCCGCCATCAGCCCCAAGACGCGCGCCATCATCGTCAACAGCCCGCACAACCCCAGCGCCACCGTGTGGACACGCGAGGAAATGCTCAAACTGGAGGAACTGTTAAAGCCCACCCAGATCTTGCTCATCAGCGACGAGGTGTACGAGCACATGGTCTACGCACCGCGCCAACACCTGAGCGCATCGAGCTTTGCGGGCTTGGCCGAGCGCGCCTTCATCGTGTCGAGTTTTGGCAAAACCTTCCACGTCACCGGCTGGAAAGTCGGCTACGTGGCCGCCCCCGCCAGTCTGAGCGCCGAGTTCCGCAAGGTGCACCAGTTCAATGTGTTCACCGTCAACACCCCGGTGCAACATGGCTTGGCCGCCTACATGGCCAACCCCAAGCCCTATCTGGAGTTGCCAGCGTTTTATGCCGCCAAGCGCGACCTGTTTCGCGCTGGGTTGGCCAGCACCAAGTTTGAGTTGCTGCCCAGCGAAGGCAGCTACTTTCAATGCGTGCGCATTGACCAACTGGGTGTGCCCGAGAAAAACCTCAGCGAAGCCGACTTTTGCCAATGGCTCACCAGCGAGATCGGTGTGGCGGCCATTCCCCTCTCGGCCTTCTACGCCGATGGTTTTGACCAGCGCGTGGTTCGCTTTTGCTTTGCCAAACAAGACGAGACCTTGAAACTCGCCCTGTCACGCTTGGCCCGTCTGTGACATGCCGATGAGCAAACAAGCTGCGCGAGCTGAATCGCCCGCATGAACCCCCACAACCGCCGTGGCATCGTCACCATGATGGCGGCCATGCTGTTCTTTGTCACCAACGACGCCTTGGTCAAACTGGTCAGCAGCCACCTGCCCACGCCGCAACTGATTTTTGTGCGCGGTGCCTTCACCACCTTGTTGCTGCTGCTCATGGTCACACTCACCGGCAGCTGGGCCCAATGGCGCAGCATGCGCACGCGCTCGGTGCCCATTCGCGCCTTGCTCGACAGTGCGGCCACCTTCACCTACCTGACCGCCTTATTCCACTTGCCCTTGGGCAACGCCACCGCCATCAACTTGGCAGCACCCTTGTTTCTCACGCTGCTGGCGGTGGTCTTCTTGCGCGAGCGTGTGGGCGTCATGCGTTGGGCCTTCATTGTGTTGGGCTTCACCGGCGTGCTGCTGGTGGTCCAGCCCGATGCACATGGCTTGAACGCCTACGCCTTGCTGTGCGTGGTGGGCACGCTGTTTCATGCGGGGCGCGACCTGCTGACGCGCTTGGTGCCTGCGCACGTGCCCTCGCTGCTCATCACCATCTCCACCTCGGCCATGGTCACCCTGCTCTCAGGCTTGTGGACCTTGACGGCGCCTTGGCAACCCATCTCGCTGGAGCAACTGCTGCAACTCGGCGGTGCCGCCTTTTGCTTGGCCATTGCCTACCACTTGCTCACCCTGAGCATGCGCGCGGGCGACATGAGCGTGATTGGCCCCTTCCGCTACAGCGGTCTGTTGGTGGCCTTGGTGCTGGGCTATCTGTTGTGGGACGAAGCGCCTAACCTGCTGGCCTGGGGCGGCATTGCCCTGCTGGTGATGGCGGGCTTGGGTCTGCTGCACAGCCAGCGCGCACCCAGCCGAGCAGCGCTGGATGCGGCGACCGACTGAGCTGCTTCGACGAGCGCAAGAGACTTAGGCCCGTCTATTTTTCATACGCAGTTTGTCCAAGGTCATGTGCGCTCGCGGTTGATCGACCATCTGGCGTCGCCGAGGACTAGACTGATCAGCTATGACTGCGCACACACTCGGCTGGCTTGACAAGCCCACACGTTTCTTGTTTTTCACTGGCAAAGGTGGCGTGGGCAAAACATCGCTGTCCACCGCCACCGCCATTCACCTGGCCGACGCGGGCCAGCGCGTGTTGCTGGTCAGCACCGACGCTGCTTCCAACCTCGATGAAATGTTGGGTGTTGCCCTCAGCAACCATCCGGTTCAAGTGCCCGGTGTTGCAGGCCTGTGGCTGGTCAACATCGACCCCGACGAGGCTGCACTTGCCTACCGCCATCGGGTGGTGCAACAAATGGGGGCCAACGCCACCGACGCAGAACGCGCCACCGTGGTGGAGCAACTCTCTGGCGCTTGCACCACCGAAATTGCGTCCTTCGACGAGTTCTCCAGCCTGTTGGCCGATGGGGCCCACGCCTACGACCATGTGGTGTTTGACACAGCTCCCAGCGGCCATACCCTGCGCCTGCTCAGCCTGCCCAAAGCCTGGAGCGGTTTTTTGGCGGGCAACGACAAAGGCGCTTCCTGCTTAGGCCCGCACTCGGGCCTGAAGATGCAAGAAGCTCGCTTCAACCAAGCCTTGGCCGCGCTGAGCAACCCGGCACTCACCTCGGTGATCTTGGTGGCCCGCGCAGAAGCCAGCGCCCTGGCAGAAGCCGCCCGCACCAGCGAAGAGCTGCGCACCCTCGGGCTCTCGCAGCAACGCCTCATCGTCAACGGGGTGTTCCATGCCAGCGTACCCGACGACCCCGTGGCCAACGCATTAGAGGCACAGGGCCAAACCGCTCTAGCTCACATGCCCCAGGCGTTGCAAGCTTTGCCGCGCGATGACGTGCCCTTGCGTGCCCTCGACAGCGTGGGCCTGCCCGCCTTGCGTGGCTTGCTGCATGACACACCCAGCGCGCTGCCCACCACGCCGTACCACGATGACATGCCGGAGCTGCCCCACCTCGCTGCGTTGGTAGACGACTTAGCCCTGCAAAATCACGGCTTGATCATGGTCATGGGCAAAGGCGGTGTGGGTAAAACCACCGTGGCCGCCCTGCTCGCCTTGGGTTTGTTGCACAAGGGCAAGACCGTGCACCTGAGCACCACCGACCCCGCCGCACACCTGGCCTCTACCTTGGTCGATCAAGTGCCTGGTCTTCAAATCAGCCGCATCGACCCCAAGGTTGAGACCCAAAAATACATCGACAAAATCATGGCCGCCCGAGGGCCAGGCTTGGACGACAACGAGCGCGCCTTGCTGCTCGAAGACCTGCGTTCACCCTGCACCGAGGAAGTGGCCGTGTTCCATGCCTTCTCGCACATCGTGGCACAGGCACGCAACGGCTTTGTGGTGCTCGACACCGCGCCCACCGGCCACTCGTTGCTGTTGATGGATGCCGCAGGGGCTTACCACCGCCAGATGCTGAGCGCGTTTGAGAAAAAAAGTGGCAACTCGGTCAACGTGGTCACGCCCCTCATGCGCTTGCAAGACCCCGCCTACACACGCATCGTGTTGGTGACCCTGCCCGAAGTCACCCCTGTGTCGCAAGCTGCCGCGCTGCAAGAAGATTTGCGACGCGCCAAGATTGAGCCCTTCGCCTGGGTGATGAACCGCTCGGTGTTGGCAGCCCATCCGAAAGACCCACTGTTGCAGGCTCGGCTCGTGGGTGAGCAACGACAAATGGCACGCATTGCAGAAGGCTTGTCCAAACGTTTGTATGTCATCCCGTTTTTGACCGAACCCCCTGTTGGAATTACTGCCTTGAACCAAGTGCTGAACGCTTAACGCAAGCAGACCCGCATGAAACTGCCCTCCCCAGAGATCGCCGGCCTCACCCGCCAGCAAGCGCAAGCGCGTTTGCAAAGCGACGGTCCCAACGAACTGCAAGCCACGCAGCGACGCTCCACCTGGCAACGGCTCGCTGGCATGCTGCGCGAGCCCATGTTTGCCTTGTTGGTGTTGGCAGCCACCCTGTACATGGTGCTGGGGGATTTGAGCGAAGGCATCACCCTGTTTGTGTTTGTCAATGCCGTGATTGGCTTGACCTTCTACCAAGAAGGAAAATCCGAAGCGGCCATCGAAGCCTTGCGCCAACTCAGCCAGCCGTTTGCAGACGTTATCCGCGATGGACAGGTCTGCAAAATTGCCTCACGTGAGGTCGTGATGGGTGATCTGCTGCAAGTCAGCGAGGGCAACCGCATAGCCGCCGATGGCTGGCTGGTTCAATCGGATCAGATGCAGGTGGACGAATCCATGCTCACCGGTGAATCGGTACCGGTCAGCAAACTTGCAGCCGCGTTTGACGCGGCCACAGCACCGCCGCCACCACCCGGTGGCGACAACCAACCCATGGTGTTTGCCGGAACGTTTGTGGTGCGCGGGCAAGGCCTGGTGCGCGTCACTGCTACGGGCATGCGTGGGCAAGTGGGGCAAATTGGCGCGTCGCTGAACCAAATCGAAGACCAGAAAACGCCGCTGCAACAACAAACCGCGCGGCTGGTCAAAGTGCTGGCTTTCATCACCTTTGCGCTGTGTGTGTCGATGGTACTGACACTTGGCCTGCGCAACGGCGCTTGGTTATCCGCGTTGTTGTCGGGCATTGCCTTGGCCATGGCCATCCTGCCCGAAGAGTACCCGGTGGTGCTGGCGGTTTTTCCGGCCTTGGGCGCACGGCGTCTGGCGCAAGAAGGTGTGTTGACACGGCGCATCAACGCCATTGAAACCCTGGGCGCCACCACGGTGCTGTGCACCGACAAAACCGGCACCTTGACCGAAAACCGCATGCAGGTGTCGGCCTTGGCCATCGGTCCCGCCGCACAGCCCTTGCTGCTGAATTTGGCAGGCGTGTCAGCCGTCGACCCCACATTGCCCGAAGCCTTTCATGGTTTGTTGGAGCACGCCATTCTGGCCAGTGCGCCTGAGCCGTTTGACCCGATGGAGACGGCCTTCCATCAACTGGGCCAGCAGTTCCTCACCACCACCGAGCACCTGCACAGCGACTGGACCTTGGTGCAAACCTACGCACTCAGCCCCGCCTTGCGCGCCATGTCGCATGTGTGGAAAGCCCATGGCGACAACGTACACACCGTATCAGCCAAAGGCGCACCCGAAGACGTGATGAGTCTGTGCCATATGCCCGCAGACTTGCAAGCCCAGTGGGCCCAGGCCATCGAGGCCATGGCCTCGCAAGGCTTGCGTGTGCTGGCGGTGGCACAAGGGCGTTTTGAAGGCAGCGATTGGCCAACATCCGAGCACGACTTTGACTTCGAGTGGCTGGGCTTGGTGGGCTTGAGCGACCCGCTGCGTCCTGAAATTGCACAAGCCGTGGCCGACTGCCACTCGGCCAACATCCGCGTCATCATGATCACCGGCGACTACCCCACCACAGCGCGCATGATTGCGCAGCAAGCTGGGCTGCGCAGCGGCGACACCTTGACGGGCGACGCCATTGACGCGTTGTCAGACGAGGCGCTGTGCCAAGCTATGCAAACGGTGAGCGTGTGCGCGCGCATCGCGCCGCACCAAAAGCTGCGCATCGTGCAAGCCCTCCAACGCAACGGCGACATCGTGGCCATGACGGGCGACGGCGTGAACGACGCCCCGGCACTGCGCGCTGCACACGTGGGCATTGCCATGGGCGCACGTGGCACCGACGTGGCGCGTGAAGCCGCCGCCTTGGTACTGGTGGACGACAACTTTGCCTCCATCGTCAAAGGCATTCGCTTAGGAAGACGCATCTTTGGCAACTTGCAAAAGTCGATGGCCTACATCTTTGCCATTCACATCCCGATTGCCGCACTGGCCTTGGTCCCCATGGTGTTTGCCTTGCCGCCTTTGTTGCTGCCTTTGCACATCGCACTGCTAGAGCTGATCATTGACCCCTCGTGCTCGCTCGCGTTTGAAAACGAACCCGCTGAACACGACGTCATGCACAAACCACCGCGCGACACCCTCGCCCCCTTCTTTGGCGCTCGCGCCATTTTGGAATCGTTGGGTCAAGGGCTGTGTGTGGTAGCCGCCCTTGGCGCTTGCTACAGCGTGGCACAGGAGCTGTCCACAGCCGAGGTACGCGCGATGCTGCTGGTGACCTTGGTGGTGGCCAACGCCATGCTCATCTTGGCCAACCGTGCACCCGCCGCGCAGTTTGTGCACAGCTTGCGCGTGAGCAACCCCATGGCCCTTGCGGTGATGGCGGGCGCAGTCGGCTTGCTGCTGCTGGGCATTTACACACCGTGGCTGTCTAACGCGCTGGGCTTTACGCCCTTGGGTTGGGGGCAACTCGGTGCTGCTGCTGGCTTAGGTGTTGCGAGCTTGGTGGCAGTGTTGGGGCTGCGGTTTGGCATCCATTCACTTACAAAATAGCCTCGGACGAACGCAACAAAAAGGCAAGTGGTCAAAAGTGTCGCGTTACCCTTCACAAATGTGCTGAGGGCATCGAAGAAGGTTCAATAACTCAACTGCTGCCAAGCCTTGTCCAGCCGCTTGACGCTCACCGGTTGTGGCGTGCGCAGCTCTTGCGCGAAGAAGCTCACGCGCAGTTCTTCCAATAGCCAGCGGAACTCTTGCATGCGTGCATCGCTCACGCCTTTGCGCTCGGCCACCAAGCGCCAATACTTTTGCTCCAGCGGTTTGAGTTCGGCCAGTTTGGCCGCATCGCGCGCGGGGTCAGCACGCAGTTTGTCCAGGCGCAACACCACGGCTTTGAGGTAGCGCGCAAAGTGCTGCAACTGCGTGTAGGGCGTCTCGGTGATGAAGCGTTTGCCCACCAGGCGTTGCAGTTGCTGCGCCGCATCGGCCACTGCATCGTGTTGGATTTTGGTGTCTTTGACTTTGCGGCTGGCCGCTGCAAACTCGGTCAACACGGTGTTGCCCAAGCGCGCCACTTCGTTGGCAATCAGCGTCAGTCGGCCACGGCCCTCGTCGAGGCGGCGTTTGAAGTCCGCCTCGCTCGTGGGCAGCGGGTCGAGCAAAAAGGCGCGGTCTAAGGCCACATCCAAAATTTGTTGTTTGAGTTCGTCGCTCGTGCCGCCGCCCGAGCCATCGGGCGACTTGCCGACCGACATGAAAGCGACCGACATTTTTTGCAGGTCAGGCAGGTTTTTCTCCAGGTACTTGAGCGCGTCTTTGATTTGCAACCCAAACAAACGGCGCAAACCCGCGCGGTGCTTGGTGGCGGCTACATCAGGCTCGTCAAACACCTCAATACACACGGCGTCGCCCATGTCCACCAAGGCAGGGAAACCAATCAGCGTTTGTTGACCTCGGGCAATTTCCATCAGCTCGGGCAACTCGCCAAAGGTCCAGCTGGTGTAGCGTTGGTCGGCGAGTTGGGGTTTGCTGTCGTTTGACGCAGGTTGACCCGAAGATGTCGGCTGATGGGGGGCAGCGGGTGACGATTTCTGTGAAGTATGAGGAGCCCGCTGCCCCCCGTCAGCTGACGCCGCCGTAACGCCAACGCCAGAGCCGGCCCCCAAAGACACCGCACCTTTCAACGCCGCCAAGGCCTGAAACGCGCCACGCGCTTGGCTGCCCAATTCGGCTTTCAAGGCGCCCAGGTTGCGGCCATGGCCCAACTGCCGCCCATGCTCGTCCACCACCCGAAAGTTCATGAACAAATGGGGCGCCAGCATGTCTACCTTGAAGTCGGCACGTTTCACATCCACCTGCGTTTCAGCGCGCACCAGTTTCAGCACCGCATCGGTCAATGAGCCCGCGCCAAAGACCTCGGGCTCGCACAAGGCCGCCGTCAAACGGGCCGCGCTGTCGGGCAGTGGCACCAAGCGCGAGCGCGGCTTTTGGTGCAGGGTTTTCAAGAGCGCGTGCACCTTTTGGTTGAGCATGCCAGGCACCAGCCACTCGGCACGTTCATCGCTGACTTGGTTCAACACAAACAGCGGCACGGTCACGGTCAGGCCGTCTTTGGTGTCACCGGGTTCGTGCAAGTAGTCGGCGTGGCAATCCACACCGCCCATGCGCAGTGTTTTGGGAAAAGCCTGCGTGGTGATGCCAGCCGCTTGGTGGCGCATCAGCTCGTCGCGGCTCAGGTACAGCAGCTTGGGTTGGCGCTTGACCTCTTCGCGGTACCAATGCTCCAGCGTGACCAGGCCACACACGTCGGCGGGCAATTGCTGGTCGTAGAAGGCGTAGATCAAGGCATCGTCCACCAACACGTCTTGGCGGCGCGACTTGTGTTCCAAATCTTCCACTTGCGCAATCAGCTTATGGTTGGCGCCCAAGAACGCCAGCTTGGTGTCGAGCTCGCCCTCCACCAGCGCTTCGCGTATGAAAATTTCACGCGCCCCCGCCATGTCCACTTTGCTGTAACTCACGCGCCGACCGTTGTAGACCACTAGGCCATACAAGGTGGCGCGCTCCAGGGCCTTCACCTCTCCGGCCTTCTTTTCCCAATGCGGGTCGAGCAATTGTTTTTTCAACACATGGCCGCCCACCTGCTCCAGCCATTGCGGCTCAATGCCCGCCAAGCCCCGGCCAAACAGGCGCGTGGTTTCCACCAACTCGGCCGCCACCAGCCAGCGCCCCGGCTTTTTGCGCAGGTGCGCGCCCGGATGGCGGT
>CAIMWY010000168.1 GCA_903845315.1 uncultured Burkholderiales bacterium | reverse complement strand
TTGCGATGCTGTGGGCGTGCCCGCAGGCCCGATCTTGAACGTGCAAGAAATTTTGAGCAACGAACACGTGGCCGAGCGCGGCATGGTCGGCGCCTTTGAACACCCGCTGATTGGCAAGTTTCCTTTCTTGCGGCTGCCTTTTAAGTTCAACGGGTTTGACAACCCCAGCGCGCAACGCCCCCCGCTGCTGGGTGAACAAACCGACACCGTGCTGCAAGAACGCTTAGGTCTGAGCCCCGAACGCTTGGCCGAGCTCAAACATGAATCTGTCATTTAAGTTTTAACCCGAGGAGACGAACCATGAAGTTATCCAACTGCCTGCTGGCCTTGATCATGTGCCAAGGGCTGTCAACCGCCGCCCTGGCACAAACGAACACCTACCCCACCAAACCGGTGGTGCTGGTCAACCCCTATGCCACGGGCGGCCCCACCGACTTGCTGGGACGCACCTTGGCCAAAGGCCTGGCCGAACAATTGGGGCAACAGGTGCTGGTGGAAAACCGCGCCGGTGGCGGCGCGTCCATTGGCGCGGCCTACGTGGCCAAAGCCGCGCCCGATGGCTACACCTTGTTGCTGGGCACCTCCGCGGCGCACGTGGTCACGCCCATGGCCACCAGCGTGCCGTATGACGGCATCAAAGGCTTTGAGTTCATCGGCATCGTGGGCAACGTGCCCAACATCTTGACTGTGCACAACAGCATGAAGCTCGACGCGCTGAAAGACTTCTTGGCCTTGGCCAAGTCGCAACCCGGCAAACTCAGCTACGCCTCCGCAGGCATGGGCAGCTCGCCCCACATTGGCGCCGAGTTGTTGAAATACCGAGGCGGCATTGACCTGGTGCACATCCCCTACCGCGGTGCCGGCCCTGCCATCACCGACTTGGTGGCGGGTACCGTGCCCGTGGGCATGCTCAATATTTCGGTGGTGCAAAGCCACATCAAAAACGGCTCGCTCAAAGCCCTGGCCTATGCCAGCACCAAGCGTTCCCCCAGCTTGCCTGATGTGCCCACGTTTGCCGAAGCCGGTTTACCCAACTTCGTCTCGGGCAGCTGGTACAGCTTGGCCGCGCCGGCCAACACCCCCACCGTCGTGCTGGACCGTTTGGCCAAGGCCTTGGCAAATGTGCAAGCCAGTACCGAATTCCAAACCGCTGCCGCCCACCAGAACGCCGAGATCTACAGCCTGACGCGGGCCGAAACCCTGCGCTTCTTGCAAGACGATGCCAAGACCATGCAAGACCTGATCAAGACCACCGGCATGAAATTGCTGGACTGAGCCCATGCCCCACAGCTACACCATGATTGAACTCAGCGTCCACGACCATGTGGCCACGCTCACCCTGAACCGCCCAGACAGCCGCAACGCCCTCAACTTGTTGATGTGCCAAGAACTCACACGGGCCTGCCAACAGCTGTCCAAAGACAGCGCAGTGCATGTGGTGTTGATCGAGGCCAAAGGCAGTTCGTTTTGTGCTGGCGCCGATTTGAAAGAACGCCAAACCATGAGCACCGCCGACTTGGTGGCACGACGCATCGAAGGCTTCACCGCCTACGCCGCGATCGAAGCCCTGCCGATGCCGGTGATCGCCGTGGTGCAGGGCTCCGCCTTTGGCTCGGGCGGCGAAATCATTGCCGCCTGCGACTTTGTGTTGGCCAGCACCCAGGCCTGCGTCAAATACCCCGAAGTCGGCTGGGGCACGGTGGGCGCCACGCAGCGCCTGCCACGCATTGTGGGACGGCGCATGGCCAAAGAGCTGCTGTTCACCGGACGCGTGGTCGACGCCCAAGAGGCGCAGGCCTTGGGCTTGTTCAACCACGTGTATGCCCCCGAGGATTTGTCAGCCCAAGCCCATGCCATGGCGCACGCGATTGCGCAATGCAACCCCTTGACCACCCGCTTGACCAAACGCAGCATTGACCAAGGCCTAGACACCACCCGCGAAGGCGCCATGGGCGTGGAGCTGCTGGCGATTCAAGAAAACCTGCAAGGCAGCGACTGGAAGCGTGCCATCGCCAAGTTTGGCCAAACCTCACAGCCTGTGACCCCATGACCCTTGACGCCCTGCCCCTGTCGCACGTGCTGGCGCACACCCGCCAACGCTTTGGCGCAGAAGAAGCCTACGTCGGCCCCAATGAACGCTTGAGTTGGCAAGAGGTCGAGCACGGCGCACTGCGCGTGGCTTCGGCCTTGCTGGCCGCAGGCGTTCAACGCGGCGATCACGTGGGTGTGTTGCTGGGCAACAGCAGCACCTGGATGGAGGTGTTTTTTGGTTGCGCCTGCATCGGTGCAGTGACCGTGCCCATCAACACCCGCTTCAAGACGGATGAGATGCGCTTTTGCCTGCACCAGGCCGATGTGTGCGCGTTGTTTTTTGCCGATGACTTTTTGGGCATCGACTTCAAAGGCATGCTGCAAGGCATTGAACCTGCCCTGAACCAGCGCTTACCAGGAGAGCAACTGCCCTGCCTGCGCTTGGCCGTGATGCTGGGCGAGAGCCCGCTGCTCCAAGGGGCCATGTCATGGAACCAATTTTTGGCAGCGGGCACCCAGCTGTCTGACGCGCAACGCCAAACCGCTATGGCACAGGTCAGCGCCGACGATGTGCTGTTGATGCAATTCACCTCGGGCACCACCTCTTACCCCAAAGGCGTGATGCTGACCCACACCAACATGCTGCAAGATGCCAAGGCAGCCGCCCTGCGGATGGGGGCCACATCGGCCGACCGTTACTTCAGCATTCGGCCCTTCTTTCATGTGGCGGGCTCGACCTTGTCGATTTTGGTCAGCTTGCAAACCGGCTGCTGCTTGCTGAGTTTGCCCAAGTTTGACGTGGCCGAAAACCTGCGCGTGCTCGACCGTGAACAATGCACCCTGATTTCAGGCAACGACACCATCTTTTTGTCGCTCATGGGCCACCCCGACTTTGACGCCGGCCAACTCCACCTGCGCGGCGGATGGGCAGCGGCAGGACCCGAAGTGATGCAACAAATCCATGACGTCATGGGCATCCCTTCCATCTGCAACGCATATGGCCAATCGGAGGCCTCACCCAATGTGTGGCTGTCGTCCTGGGACGACCCGCTGGCGTTGCGGGTGGCAGGCTTTGCCCTGCCGCACCCAGGGGTGGAGGTGCGACTGGCGGATGCCAACACCGACCAACCGAGCCGTGAGGGCGAGCCCGGGGAAATTCAGGTGCGGGGCTGGAATGTGATGAAGGCGTATTACAAGCTGCCCGAGGCCACGGCCAAAGCCTTCAGTGCCGACGGCTGGCTCAAAACCGGCGACTTGGGTGAAACCGATGGCCAGCAACGTTTTCGCATGGTGGGTCGACTCAAAGACATCTACCGCGTGGGCGGTGAAAACGTGGCGCCGTCAGAGGTGGAAGAAGTGCTGCACAGCCACCCCAACGTCGTACAAGCCCAAGTGGTCGGCGTGCCCGATGCCCGCTTGGGTGAGGTCACCGGTGCGTTTGTCTTGCTCAAGCAAGCCGATGCCAGCACCACGCAAGAGTTGGTGGATTGGTGCCAAGCGCGGTGTGCCAACTTCAAAGTGCCGCGTTACTTGGCCATCGTCGACAGCTTCGAGCACATTGGCATGACCGGCAGCTCCAAGGTGCAAAAAAACAAATTGCGCGAACACGCCATCCAACTGTGGAAGCTATGACCCCTTCTGTCTCCCGTCCAGTCTCTGCGCCGCGTGACGTGGTGTTGTGCGAGTGTTTTGCCAGAGATGGTTTGCAACACGAACCCCAGATGATCGCCACCTCAGACAAAGTGGCGCTCATCGAACGCTTTGCATCCTTGGGTTTTGCGCGCATCGAAGCCACCTCGTACGCGAACCCCAAAGTGATTCCTCAGTTTGCCGATGCCAGCGCACTGCTGCAGCAACTGCCTCGGCAAGACGGTGTGTTTTACAAAGCCACCTGTGCCAATGTGCGGGCGGTGGAACGTGCACTGGCCGACCGGGCCCTAGGCCATGGAGCCAACGAAATCAGCTTGCTGGTGTCGGCCACCGACACCCATTCGCTGAAAAACTTGGCGCGCAACCGACACGACCAATGGGACAACATCCGTGACATGGTGGCTACAGCCCACCAGCAGTTCAGGCTGATTGGCACCATCTCGATGGCTTTTGGTTGTCCGTTTGAAGGCCGGGTCGATCCGGCCTCTGTGCTGGCAGACGCTGAGCGACTGCGCGCCTTGGGCGTGCAACACATCACCTTGGGCGACACCACCGGAACCGCCACCCCCAAAACCACCGCGGCCTTGTTTGCCCAATTGCAACGCGCCTTGCCCGACGTGACCGCCATTGCCCACTTTCACGACAGCCGTGGAACGGGCCTGGTGAACTACATGGCCGCCTACGATGCTGGCGTGCGTTACTTTGACTGCGCCTTCGGTGGCGTGGGCGGCCACCCGGTGAAGGTCACTTACGGCGGCGGCCACACGGGCAACGTGTGCACCGAAGACTTGGTGGATTTGTTTGAAGCCATGGGGGTGAACACCGGCATCGACCGCCAACAGATGCTTGAGGTGGCACACCACTGCGAAACCCTGCTGGGGCGACCACTCGACAGCCGGGTGTTGCGCTCAGGTCTGAACCCGTTGCGACCGCTGTGAAGCGGCCCTGCCCGATCCACGTTTGACCCTCGAGCCGCTCATGTCCACTGCACCTCAGTCACCGCAAAGCCCTGACAACTTCAAAGCTCTGTTTTCGTTCAAGCTCAATGTGTTGGCCCACCGCATGAGCCAATTGGCCGCCTTGATGAATCAGCAACTGTTTCAACTCGATGCGCGCGAGTGGCGCATTTTGGGGCTGCTGGGCACCAGCTCACCGCTGTCGTTGCAAACGCTGGCCAATGAGGTGGGCATTGACAAAAGCCAAGCCAGCCGCATCGTCACGGCGTTGATTGAGCGCGGCTTGTTGCAGCGCAACGCCCATGACGAGGACGGCCGAGCCATCCATCTGTCCTTGACCTCTCAAGGCAAGCAGCTTTACAAAAAAGCTTTTCCCAAAGCGGTGCAGCGCAACCAAGCCTTGCTGTCGGTGCTCAGCGCCAAAGACCAACAGCTGTTTGAACAGTCGCTCGACAAGTTGTCGCGCCAAGCGGCAGACCTGCTGGGGCAGGCACGCAAAAAAAATCCATCGCAACACAAACGCAACCCTAAAACAGCCCAAGGACCTACCCATGACTGAGAAGAAATTAACCGGCAAGATTGCCCGTGAACGCATCCAAAAAATGAGCGTTCCGCGTCCAACCCCGGGTTTGCTGGAGGGCTTTCGCAGCCTGGGGGACGCCTCAGGCATCTTGTCAGACGTGATGGACCAACTGGGCATCACCGGGGTCATCGGCGCCAGCGTCTTAAAACCCACCATGCCCGAAAAATGCATGGTCGGCGTGGCGCTGACGGTGCGCAATATGGTGCAGCGCGAGCATGTGTATGAAACAGCCAAAGACAAGGTCAACCGCATGGCCGAATTTGAGGCGCACAACCTGGCCCAAACCGATGACGTGATCGTCATCCAAGGGGTGGCAGGCATCTCCAACATGGGCGGCATTTCTGCACACACTGGTAAACGCCAAGGTGAGGTCGGCGCCATCGTATCGGGTGGCATCCGAGACGTGAGCCACTCACGCTCGGTCGACTACCCGCTGTGGGCCAGCGAAATCACACCCGTCACAGGGAAGTGGCGCATTGAAACGGTTGAGATCAATGGCGATGTTGAAATCGAAGGCGTGCGCGTGTCCTGCGGTGACCTGGTGTTGGCCGACAACACAGGCGTGTGTTTCATCCCCATTGCACGTGCGGCCGAGGTGTTGAAACTGGCACAAGCCGTGCACGCCGCCGAAGCACGCAAATGCCAAGCCATTGATGACGGCATGCCCGTGGCCGATTTGCCGAAAAACGCCTGAGTCCCTTCACACCCATCACACACCCCCAGGAGATTGACCATGAGACAACGGCTTTGGATCACAGCAGGCATTTTTCTTTTGAGCTGCATGAGTGCATGGGCGGTCTACCCTGAACGTCCCATCACCTTGGTGGTGCCCTTTCCCGCAGGTGGACCGGCAGATGCACTGGGCCGTGCCGTGGCACAGGCCATGGGGGCGCGATTGGGTCAAAGCGTGGTGGTAGAAAACAGAGTGGGTGCCGGCGGCTTGGTGGGCATTGCCTCGGTGGCCAGCGCATCGCCCGAAGGGTATG
>CAIMWY010000167.1 GCA_903845315.1 uncultured Burkholderiales bacterium | reverse complement strand
CCCTGTGTAGGACGAACAGCGCCTACGGACAAAGGGATCCAATCAATCTGACTTTTCAGGATGCCCGTCATGGCCCCATGACGCTCTGGAGAGCACCAAACCATGCCTTCAGACCATGCGGCTAACTCACGTAACTCTTTTATTTTTGGATGTGTATCGGGTGCAGCATCTGGTTGGGGTAGATCCAAAGGATCAAACACCCTCACCTCTGCACCCATAGCTTCTAGCAACCTAGCTGCTTCCAGCGTCAACAGCTTGCTGTAAGAGCGCTCGCGCAAGGAACCATACAACATCAAAATTCTTGGAGGATGCTCTGACACCTGCTGAGACACTAACAACTGTTGCTGAGGTATCTTGAAGCAGGATTGATCAAGATTGGGCAATGCATCAGTGACTTTAGACACGCTGGCCCTTTTCATTCATCACAACCTCACCGTCTTCTTTGGTAAATGCACCACGCTGTGGATCCACAAGAATATCGAGCACAGCTTCAGAGGGACGGCATAACTTTGTTCCGATTGGAGTCACCACAATTGGGCGATTGATCAGGATTGGATGAGCCATCATGAAATCCAACAACTCATCGTCAGCCCATTTTGCGTTTCCCAAATCCAGCTCTTCATACGGTGTGCCCTTTTGACGAAGCACATCCCTGACTGGAATGGACATGTCAGAAATCAACTTCTTGAGTTGTTCTTTTGAAGGAGGTGTCTCCAAGTACAGAACCACCTCAGGTTCAACACCTGAGTTACGAATCAGGGCCAATGTGTTGCGAGATGTGCCGCACTTGGGGTTATGAAAAATTTTGACCATTTAGATTTCTCAATGACTATGACTGTGAAGATGCTCAGACTTCAATTACGAGTAGAGCATCAGCCCAAGGAATCCGCCAACTATCTGCGCGACCACAAAGGCAGGAACGTCAGAAGATGCGAAATAGGAAAATGTATTGATGAACATGCGTCCGAAGGCAACGTAGTTTAATTTGAGTCGAAATCACCTCGGGAAATCCTCTACAACACCGCATGTGGTTTGACCTAAAAATGCATAAGCATTGACTTACGATTTGCCTTCCAACAGACATAGGACTTTGATCATGAACAAAACAGAACTGATCGCGCACATTGCTGATCACGCAGACATCTCCAAAGCCGCAGCAACTCGCGCCCTTGAATCCATCGTTGATGCCGTTAAGAGGACGCTCAAAAAAGGCGGCACCGTTAGCTTGGTCGGTTTCGGCACTTTCGCAGTTGGCAAACGTGCTGCTCGCACGGGTCGCAATCCGCGCACTGGCGCAGCTATCAAGATTAAAGCAGCCAAGGTGCCAAAGTTCCGCCCAGGCAAAGGATTGAAAGATCACCTGAACTGATAAGTTCGAGTATTAATAGCCCGCCTGCTGATGGGAGGAGGTCGGAGATCGCAAGTAGGTGAAACTTAAATTCTTGGTGACTTTCAAGCCAAGGGCAGCGCATCCCAGCGCGTTGTGTAACTGGGTGACTTGCTTTCTTGTTTCATCTGCCACGTTTTGTAGGCCCCTTGGGTTGAGACTTTGACAGTCCCACGTCCAAAGCGGCGGTTGAGTCCGTCAAGTGCGTCCATCAAACGTGTGTCAGTGGTTTGATTTGGCTCCAACCAATCGCTTTGTTTGTGTGTCGCGGGTGTGATGTCGCCAAGCATGACACCGGCTTTTTTATAGTCATAGTCGGGCTTGTACAAGCGCCCAACCAAGTGATCGGTCCACCTGCTGATGACCAGACTATCGCTTGTGGGTTGGGGCAACGGCAAGGTAAAAGACGGGTTGTACTGCGGCAGATCTTTTCTGAATCTATTGGTGTGCAGAAAAACTTGTATCAAAGCCGCTTGAGACCCTTGGGCTCGAAGTTTGACGCATGCATTGGCCACAAAGGTGCTCATGGCGTCTTTGAGAACGGCCAGCTCTTTCACAGGTTGGCCAAAGGATCGGCTGCTGATGATTTGTTGTTTATCCGTTGCCATCTCTTGCAGCTCAATACAGGCCGTGCCTTGCAATTCGCGCTGCGTTTTTTCCAACACCACACCGAACTCAGCCCTCAAAGTTGGCGTGTGCGCGGTTCGCAAATCTTGAACAGTGTGGATGCCGTGGATGGCCAGTCGCGCAGAAATCTTGCGCCCTACGCCCCACACCTCTCCCGCCTCAATTTGGCTAAGCAACTTGTCTTGTTGCGTCTGCGTTAAATCGTTGTAATTGAAAACACCTTTTGACCTGGGGTGCTTCTTGGCAATGTGGTTGGCTAACTTGGCAAGCGTTTTGGTCGGGCCAATCCCCACACACACGGGAATGCCCGCCCAGGCCATCACCCGTTCACGCATGGCATAGTTGACGTCTCTGAGCTTTGGCATTCCCGTGAGATCCACAAAGCATTCATCAATCGAGTACACCTCATGCCTTGGCGAGTAGTCGCTCAAAATCGACATGACCCTGTTTGACATGTCTGCGTACAAGGCATAGTTAGAACTCAGCGCAAGAATTCCATGCTCTTTCGCCAACTCTTTGCATTCAAACCAAGGCTGCCCCATCTTGATGCCAAGTGCCTTCGCTTCGTTGGACCGTGAGACGGCACAACCATCGTTGTTAGACAGCACCACGATGGGGATTGCTTTTAAGTCTGGGCGAAAGACTCGCTCACAACTGACATAAAAGTTGTTGCAATCCACCAAAGCCAACTGCTGTACACACTGCCGCATAGATCAACACAGCTTGTGTATGTTGTGGGTCACCACGCCCCACACCAAAAAGTCGTCCTCTTCTTTAATGAGTCTCGATGGATACAGCGGGTTGTCTGCGATGAGCTTGACCACACCACCCCGCCTGTAAAGGCGCTTGACCGTGAACTCGTTGTTCAACTGGACCACCACAATGTGGTTGTGCTTTGGGTCGATGCTGCGATCTACCAACAGTGCATCCCCCTCATAGATACCCACACCAGTCATCGAGTCACCCTTGACTCGAAACACATAGGTAGCAGCCTTGTTGCGGATCAACTGCTTGTTGAGATCAATGCGTTCCTCTGTGTGATCTGCTGCGGG
>CAIMWY010000166.1 GCA_903845315.1 uncultured Burkholderiales bacterium | reverse complement strand
GGTTTAAAAACTCGTTGGTAAAACCAATCAAACCACGCGCAGGAATACGGTATTCCAAGCGCACACGACCACGGCCATCGGGTTCCATGTTGACGAGTTCGCCTTTACGCTCGCCCAAGGCTTGCATCACACCGCCTTGGTGGGTTTCTTCAATGTCGGCGGTGACCAACTCAATGGGCTCGTGACGCTCACCGTCAACATCGCGGTACACCACGCGAGGCTTGGACACAGCCAACTCATATCCTTCGCGGCGCATGTTCTCCAACAAGATGGTCAGGTGCAATTCACCGCGACCCATCACTTCGAACACGCCTTCTTCGCCGGTTTCTTTGACGCGCAAAGCTACGTTGTGTTGCAGTTCTTTTTGCAGGCGATCCCAGATTTGACGGCTGGTTACAAATTTACCTTCACGACCGGCCAAGGGGCTGGTGTTGACGCAGAAGTTCATGGTCAAGGTAGGCTCATCCACCTTCAACATGGGAAGAGGTGCTGGGTTGAGTGGGTCTGTGACCGTCACTCCAATGCCGATGTCTGTAATGCCGTTGATCAACACAATGTCGCCAGGCCCGGCTTCAGCGGCTTGCACGCGCTCCAAGCCTTGGAATGTCAACACTTGATTGACCCGGCCTTTGACGGCTTTGCCATCGGGGCCTTCCATGACCACCACATCCATCATGGGCTTGATGGTGCCTTGGCTGATACGGCCCACACCGATACGTCCCACGAAGGTTGAGAAGTCGAGCGCAGAAATTTGCAATTGCAAAGGCGCTGCGGGATCACCTTTTTGGGCAGGTACGTGGTTAAGCACGGTGTTGAACAAGGCCGACATATCGGGGCCCCACTGTTCACCGGGCGCTCCCTCTTCCATCGAGGTCCAGCCGTTGATGCCTGAGGCGTACACCACAGGGAAATCGAGTTGTTCGTCGGTGGCTCCGAGTTTGTCAAACAAATCAAAGGCTGCATTCACCACAAAGTTAGGACGTGCGCCCGGCTTGTCAACCTTGTTGACCACCAAAATAGGACGCAGCCCCAGGGCCAAAGCTTTTTTGGTCACGAAACGGGTTTGGGGCATGGGCCCCTCTTGAGCGTCAATCAACAGCACCACACCGTCGACCATGGACAGGGCACGTTCCACCTCGCCACCAAAGTCTGCGTGACCGGGGGTGTCGACGATGTTGATGTGGGTACCTTCCCAGCTGACCGCACAGTTCTTGGCAAGAATGGTGATGCCACGCTCGCGTTCGATGGCGTTGTTGTCCATCACGGTATCGACCACTTTTTCGTGCTCGGCAAAGGTGCCCGACTGACGCAGCAACTGGTCCACCATGGTGGTTTTGCCGTGGTCAACGTGGGCAATGATGGCGATGTTGCGGATTTGTTTACTCATACTTCACTCTCCAAGATTGATTGAATTTCGATGGGGCTCAACAAACGCCCCGGAATCAGTTCGCCAGCCGATACATGCGCTGTGCCCAACAAGGCACGTGGTGTTTGGCCGTACACGGCGGTGCGGGCGCAGTCGGGCCATGAGCCGCGGCGGCGCACACCGCTCAAAAATCTGCCTGCATCTTCGTGGTCCAAGGTGACGGGCACATGACCGCCAAGCAACGCATCCACAGGCAACAAACGTGCTTGACGGCTGGGCTCAGGCAAGGCCTCTAAGTCACTCAAGCTGATGCATTGGTCAGCCACAAAGGGTCCCGTCACGGTGCGACGCAGTGCGCTCAAATGGGCGCCGCAGCCTAGGGCCAAGCCAATGTCTTCGCCCAAGGTACGGATATAGGTGCCTTTGCTGCACGTGACGTTGATCTGCAAACGGCGATGCCCGTTGTCAGGCTCAATTTCTTGCAAACTCAAGGCATGGATGGTCACAGGGCGCGCTTCGCGCTCAACCTCAATGCCTGCACGAGCGTAGTTGTATAAGGCTTTGCCGTCTTTTTTCAAAGCACTGTGCATCGGAGGCACTTGGGTGATGGGGCCCGTGAATTTTTCTTGCACGGCTTGCAACTGCTCGGGCTTGAAGTCAACAGGCCTCTCGGCAATCACGTCGCCTTCTGCATCGGCAGTGCTGGTTTGAATACCCAGCACCGCAATGGCTTCATAGGATTTGTCAGCATCCAAATGGAGTTGGCTGAATTTGGTGGCCGCGCCAAAACACAAAGGCAACACGCCCGTGGCCAGCGGATCGAGCGTGCCGGTATGGCCCGCTTTTTCGGCGCGCAGCAACCACTTGGCCTTTTGCAAAGCGTCGTTGCTGGAGAGTCCGTAGGGTTTGTCTAGCAGCAGCACCCCATGCACAGGGCGACGCTGCACCCTGGTACGCGGCGCACGCGCGTCGCCCCCACGCTGACCCACTTCGTGTGGTTCTCTGCCCCCCAAGGTGCTCATCAATCTTCCTTAGCTTTGGAAGAAACGGCCTTGGCAATCAAGGCGTTCATGTCTGAGGCGTGCTCGGGGGTACGGTCGTACAAAAAATGCAAGGTGGGCACGGTGTGGATGTGCAAGCGCTTGAACAAGCCATTGCGCAAAAACCCCGCCGCCTGGTTCAGGCCTTCCCCTGTTTTCACAGGGTCGCCATTCAAAACACTGAAATGCACTTTGGCATGCGCGTAATCGGGCGTGACCTCCACACCTTGCAGCGTGACCATGCCCACCCGTGGGTCTTTCAACTCACGCGCAATCAACTCGGCCAGATCGCGCTGAATCTGGTCGGCCACTTGGTAGCTGCGGTTGGGGGTGCTGGTGGGTTTACGCGCCATGAGTCCTGCCTGCAACGCTTTACAGCGTACGTGCCACCTCTTTGATTTCGAAGAATTCCAACACATCGCCTTCAACAATGTCGTTGTAGTTCTTGATGGTCAAACCGCATTCGAAGTTTTCTTTGACTTCTTTGGCGTCGTCTTTGAAACGCTTCAAGCTGTCGAGTTCGCCGGTGAAGACCACGACGTTGTTGCGCAACAAACGC
>CAIMWY010000165.1 GCA_903845315.1 uncultured Burkholderiales bacterium | reverse complement strand
GGGGCGCATGGAAGCCTTGGTGAATTTCCAAACCATGGTGTGTGACTTGACCGGCATGCCAATTGCCAACGCGTCGATGCTCGACGAAGCCACCGCTGCTGCCGAAGCCATGACGCTGGCCTTGCGCGTGGGCAAGTCCAAGTCCACGGTGCTGTATGTGGCCGATGATGTGTTGCCGCAAACCTTGGAAGTGATTCAAACCCGCGCCGCGCCTCTGGGCCTGAGCGTGCAGGTGGGCCCCAGCGCCCAAGCCCTGCAACACGACAGCTTTGCCTTGCTGCTGCAATACCCCGGGGTTGAGGGCGCGGTGCACGACTTCAAAGACCTGATCGCCCAATACAAGCAACAAGGTGGCTTGGTCATCATGGCCGCCGACATCTTGGCCTTGACCTTGCTCACGCCGCCGGGCGAGTTGGGTGCCGACATGGTGGTGGGCAGCACCCAGCGCTTTGGCATGCCCATGGGTGCGGGTGGGCCGCACGCGGCCTACATGGCCTGTCAAGACGCGTTCAAGCGCTCCATGCCGGGCCGCTTGGTGGGCGTGAGTGTGGACGCCCATGGCGCACCTGCTTACCGCTTGGCGTTGCAAACACGCGAGCAGCACATTCGCCGCGAAAAAGCCACCTCCAACATCTGCACGGCCCAAGTGCTGCCTGCGGTGGTGGCCAGCATGTATGCGGTCTACCACGGGCCGGTGGGTTTGCGCCGCATTGCCGAGCGCGTGGCCACCTACACCGCCGTGTTGGCACGCGGCTTGACCGAGCTGGGTTGCAGCTTGCTGCACGCCCATGCGTTTGACACCTTGGTGGTGATGAGCGGCAAGCGCACCCAAGCCTTGGCGGCACAGGCACGCGCGCTGGGGTTCAATTTGCGCTTGGCGGGCGCCGACCGCTTGGGCATCACGCTGGACGAAACCACCACCCGAGACGACATCAACTTGCTGTGGCAACTGTTTGCCCAACCCGGCGCGCAGCTGCCCGATTGGTCGCGGTTTGAAACCGGTGTGGCCAGCTTGATTCCTCAGCCGCTGCAACGCCAAAGCGCTTACCTCACGCACCCGGTGTTCCACACCCACCACAGCGAAACCAGCATGCTGCGCTACATCCGCGCACTCAGCGACAAAGACTTGGCGCTCGACCGCAGCATGATCCCGCTGGGCAGCTGCACCATGAAGCTCAATGCCACCAGCGAGATGATTCCCATCACCTGGCCTGAGTTCGCCCTGCCCCACCCCTTTGCGCCCGCTGATCAATTGCAGGGTTATGCGCTGCTTGATCAGCAGCTGCGCGCTTGGTTGTGCCAAGCCACCGGCTACGCCGGCATCAGCTTGCAGCCCAACGCCGGCAGCCAAGGCGAATACGCCGGTTTGTTGGTCATTCGCGCTTACCACGCAGCGCACGGCCAAGCGCACCGCAACATCTGCCTGATCCCGGCCTCGGCCCACGGCACCAACCCCGCCAGCGCGCAGATGGTGGGCCTCCAAGTGGTGGTGGTGGCATGTGATGAACAAGGCAACGTCGACATGACCGACCTGCAAGCCAAATGCGAACAACACAGCGCCAACTTGGCCGCCGTGATGATCACCTACCCCAGCACCCACGGCGTGTTTGAAACCTCGGTCAAAGAACTCTGCGCCTTGGTGCATCAGCACGGTGGCCGCGTGTATGTGGACGGCGCCAACATGAACGCTTTGGTGGGCGTGGCCGCACCGGGTGAGTTTGGCGGCGATGTGAGCCACCTCAACCTGCACAAAACCTTTTGCATCCCACACGGTGGCGGTGGGCCGGGCGTGGGCCCGGTGTGTGTCACGCACGACTTGGTGCCCTATCTGCCCGGCCATGCCACAGCGGGCTTGGCCGTCAACGGTGTGGGCGCCATTTCTGCTGCGCCCTTGGGCAACGCAGCGGTGTTGCCGATCAGCTGGATGTACTGCCGCATGATGGGCAGCGAAGGCCTGCAACACGCCACCGAAGCCGCCATCTTGGCCGCCAACTACCTGAGCGTGCGTTTGAAAGACCACTACCCCACCCTGTACGCCAGCGACAACGGCCATGTGGCGCACGAATGCATTTTGGATTTGCGCCCCTTGAAAGACAGCACCGGTGTGTCAGCCGAAGACGTGGCCAAGCGCTTGATGGACTATGGGTTTCATGCGCCGACCTTGAGCTTTCCGGTGCCCGGCACTTTGATGGTCGAGCCCACCGAGAGCGAGACCTTGGCCGAGCTCGACCGCTTCATCGACGCGATGGTGGCCATTCGCGAAGAAATTCGCTGCATCGAAAACGGCACCTGGCCGCAAGACAACAACCCCTTGAAGCACGCGCCCCACACCGCGCCCTGCGTGACCGCCGATGCTTGGCCCCACCCCTACAGCCGCGAGCGTGCCGCGTTTGCGTTGCCTGCACTCAAGCAGCACAAGTATTGGCCCAGCGTGGGACGGGTGGACAACGTGTACGGCGACCGCAACCTGTTTTGCAGCTGCGTGCCGGTGGCGGACTACGTGGCGGACTAGGCGCTCACAGCGCTTGCCCTAGGCGCGCAATGCCTTCTTGAATCTTGGCCACATCGGCAGTGGCAAAGCTCAAGCGAATGGCGCTGGTGTCTGGGTCGTTGGCAAAGAACGGCGCACCCGGCACAAAGGCCACGCCTTTTTCAATGGCG
>CAIMWY010000164.1 GCA_903845315.1 uncultured Burkholderiales bacterium | reverse complement strand
GTGGAATGCAAGGTATGTTGCGCGATGCCAAACCCACGCGCTTAGAAGATTTAATTGCACTCAACGCGCTTTACCGTCCCGGCCCCATGGACTTGATCCCGAGTTTTGTGGCGCGTAAACATGGGCGAGAAGAGATTGAGTACCCGCACCCCTTGGTTGCCGACATGTTGTCGGAGACCTACGGCATCATGGTGTACCAAGAACAGGTGATGCAGACAGCGCAGATCTTGGGCGGCTACTCTTTGGGCGGCGCTGATATGTTACGCCGTGCGATGGGTAAGAAAGATGCCGAAGAAATGGCCAACCATCGGGCAATCTTTCGCGCAGGCGCGGCCAAGAACAACATCACCGAAATTAAAGCCGACGAAGTTTTTGACTTGATGGAGAAGTTTGCGGGCTACGGATTTAACAAATCCCACGCTGCGGCTTACTCCCTATTGGCGTACCACACCGCTTGGATCAAGGTTCATTACACGGCTGAATTCTTTTGCGCCAACATGACGGTTGAGATGGACGACACCGACAAGCTCAAGGTTTTGTTTGAAGATGCTCAGAAGATGGGCTTGTCTTTTGAGTCGCCCGACGTCAACCGGGGTGTCTATCGGTTTGAACCGATTTCAGACAAGGCGATTCGCTATGGCTTAGGCGCCATCAAGGGTTCGGGTCAGCAGGCGATTGAGGCCATCGTGGCCGCACGAGAGGCTGAAGGACCTTTTACCAGTTTGTTTGATTTCTGCCGTCGTGTGGACCGCAGTCGTTTGAACAAGCGCACGGTAGAGGCCTTGATCAAAGCCGGTGCTTTTGACAACCTGCACTTGAATCGCGCAGCTTTGCTGTCCAGTGTAGAACGTGCGTTTGACTTTGCCAGTGCCAGCGAGGCCAATGCCAATCAAGGCGGCTTGTTTGACATGGCGGGGGAAGACACGCACGGGTCGAGCACCCAAGAGCCTGATTTGGTGGAGACCTTGCCATGGGGCGTTAGAGAACGCTTGACGCACGAAAAAATGGCGTTGGGTTTTTACATCTCTGGGCATTTGTTTGATGAAGTGGAGCGCGAGGTGCGCCAGTTCGTCAAGCAGCGGGTTGAAAACCTGATGGATTCACGAGAGCCGCAGTTGTTGACAGGCATCGTGAGTGACATGCGGGTGATCAACGCGCAACGTGGCAAATTGGCCATCTTCAAACTCGACGACAAGTCAGCCGTGATAGAGGCCACGGCCGACGAAGCCACCATCAATACCTACCGCAACACCTTGAAAGACGATGAGTTGGTGATCGTCATGGGCAAGGCCACGCCAGACCGTTTTTCAGGTGGCTTGCGTTTCTCGATCACGCAGGTGTGGGACTTGGGCCAGGCCCGTTGCCGTTTTGGCAAATACCTGCGCGTGCTGGTTAATGGCTCGGCGCCCGATATTGCCCGTTTGTTGCGAGATCATCCAGCCAAGGTAGAGCAGTCAGAGCAGGGCGAGTTGGTGCGCGGCATGGGTGTACGCTTGCGGCTGTTGCGCGAAGGCGCCAAGGCAGAGGTACAGCTTGGCGACAACGCCAAATTTTTCCCCAGCGATGCGGCTCTGGCCAGCTGGATGGCCCAGGCCTACCAAGGTCAGGCCCAAATCGTTTATGAGTGACACCTATGTGGACCATTCCCACCCTGATGACTTTGACCCGCATTGCGGCGATTCCGCTGATTGTGGGTTTGTTCTATTTGCCGATTGACAAGGCAGACCAGAACCTGTGGGCCACGTTGATGTTTGTGGTGTTTGCCTTGACCGATTGGTTGGATGGTTACTTGGCACGCAAGCTCAACCAAATCTCGGCTTTTGGTGCATTTCTAGACCCAGTGGCCGACAAGTTTTTGGTGTGTGCCAGCTTGTTGGTGTTGGTGCATTTGGGTCGTGCCGATGTGTTGGTGGCGCTGATCATCATCGGACGTGAAATCGCGATCTCGGCTTTGCGTGAATGGATGGCACAAATTGGCGCTTCCCGAAGCGTGGCTGTGCATGTTTTGGGCAAACTCAAGACCACGGTGCAAATGGTGGCGATTCCGTTTTTGCTTTTTGATGGCATGTTGTTTGGCGTGATTGACACCGCTTTGTGGGGCTTGGTGTTGATTTGGATTGCGGGTGTGTTGACCGTGTGGTCGATGGTGTATTACTTGAAAAAAGCCTGGCCAGATATCTTGCAACACGCCCAATAAATCATGACCGAAGAACGTAATGCAGCATGGTTGCGCGCCATGCCCGTGGTTTTTGTGGGCATTTGGAGCACTGGCTTCATCGTCGCGCGCTATGGCATGCCCAATTCACCACCGTTTACTTTTTTGGCCTGGCGGTATTTCTTTTCAATTTTCTGTTTCTTGCTTTGGATTCGCGTGGCGCGTGTTCAATGGCCCCAAGGACGAGCGCAGTGGCTCCATTTGGCGGTGACGGGTGTGCTGATGCACGGCGGCTATTTGGGCGGCGTGTGGGCTGCCGTCAAGGTGGGCATGGGCTCCGGTTTGTCGGCCTTGATCGTGGGCTTGCAACCCGTGTTGACGGCTGTGTGGTTGTCGTCGCGTGGCGGCCATGTATCGCGCAGGCAATGGTTGGGCCTGTTGCTTGGCTTTTTGGGTTTGGCGTTGGTGCTGGCTCGCAAACTTGAAGGTGGCGTGGAAGTCAGTGCATGGAGCTTGGGTATGGCCACCATGGCTTTGTTGTCCATCACCACGGGAACGCTTTACCAAAAACGATATGTCATTTCTTGCGATGTACGAAGCGCCAACACGGTGCAGTTGATGGCGGCCTTGCTGGTTACATTGCCGATGGCTTTGATAGAAGTGGAGCCTGCGCTATGGAATCAAGAGATGGTGGGGGCGATGGCGTGGTCTGTGGTGGGGCTCACCCTTGGGGGGAGTTCACTGCTTTACATGCTGATTCAACGAGGTGCTGCCGCTTCAGTCACGAGCTTGATGTATTTGGTGCCACCCACCACCGCTTTGATTGCTTGGTTTTTATTCGACGAGCCAATCACCTTCGTGACAATCGCAGGCATTGCACTGACGGCACTGGGTGTGAGTTTGGTGGTGCGTCCACCTAAAATTACGGCTTGATTTTTAAAGGTTCAGAATGAGTCAACAACGAATTGCAGTGATTGCGGGTGATGGTATTGGCAAAGAGGTGATGCCTGAAGGTATCCGTGTGATGGATGCAGCGGCCCGCAAATTCGGTCTTGCTTTGAAATTTGACCACTTCGACTTTTCAAGCTGGGACTATTACGAAAAACACGGCCAGATGCTGCCAGACAATTGGAAAGACCAGATTGGCGGCCATGACGCGATTTACTTTGGGGCGGTAGGTTGGCCAGAAAAAATCGCAGACCATGTATCCCTATGGGGTTCACTCTTGCTGTTTCGTCGTGAATTTGATCAGTACATCAATTTACGTCCAGCGCGCTTGATGCCCGGGATCATTGCCCCCGTGGTGCGTCGTGATGGCAGCCCACGATTACCCGGCGAGATTGACATGTACATCGTGCGTGAAAACACCGAGGGCGAGTACTCCAGCATTGGTGGGCGCATGTTCCCAGGTACCGAGCGTGAAATTGTGATGCAAGAGACAGTGATGTCACGCATTGGCGTGGATCGCGTGCTGAAGTTTGCCTTTGAATTGGCAAAAAGCCGTCCTAAAAAACATTTGACCAGTGCCACCAAATCCAATGGTATTGCGATCACCATGCCGTATTGGGACGAGCGTGTCGTGGAGATGGCCAAGGGCTACCCTGGTATTAACGTCGACAAATTTCACATCGACATCCTGACCGCACACTTTGTGCAACGCCCCGACTTCTTTGATGTGGTGGTTGCTAGCAATTTGTTTGGCGACATCTTGAGCGATTTGGGCCCCGCTTGCACGGGCACCATTGGCATTGCGCCAAGCGCCAACTTGAACCCTGAGGGCAAGTTCCCGTCCCTGTTTGAACCTGTGCACGGCTCAGCTCCTGATATTGCAGGAAAAAATTTAGCCAATCCGATTGGTCAAATTTGGTGCGGTGCCATGATGTTGGAGTTCCTAGGACACAAACAAGCGCACGATGCTGTATTGGCCGCGATTGAAAAAGTATTAGATCCTAAAAGCGGAGCACCCAAAACGCCTGACATTGGAGGCACTGCGCAAACCAGCGATGTGGGTAAAGCGATTGCTGAGGTTTTGTGAGCCATGTGTCATTGCTAATTCACTTAACGCTACTTTAAAAACGACTAGAATTCCCATCCACGCTGCCATGCCGGGTGTTTGTCTGATTGACATATGCCTAGGTCCAAGGCTCTAATGCAAACAGCAGCGTCACTGCCAAAGCAGTTTTTTTCTAGGTTAGATCGGTGATCTTTGCCACGTTTGAAACAGCTGAATTTTTGATTAACATCACATCTCATTGAGAGGGGATTTTTGTGAATAAAACTGAATTGATTGAGCACATTGCAAAGCATGCCGATATTTCAAAGGCTGCTGCAACCCGCGCATTGGAGTCCACCATTGGCGCAGTCAAGACCACCTTGAAAAAAGGCGGCACGGTTACTTTGGTTGGTTTCGGCACATTTGCTGTTGGTAAACGTGCCGCGCGTACGGGTCGTAACCCACGTACTGGTGCTGCCATCAAAATCAAAGCAGCCAAGGTGCCAAAATTCCGTCCAGGCAAAGGCCTGAAAGACGCGCTGAACTGATCACCGCAAGGTTGGGGTGCTTAGCTCAGTTGGCAGAGCGGCTGCCTTACACGCAGTAGGTCGGCGGTTCGACCCCGTCAGCACCCACCACCTCATCGGATAAGGCGAACACTACCGTTCGCCTTTTTTTATTGATATTCCAAAGCTTGTCGAGACCACAGCATGTTTGATTTTGTCCGTCGCCACACCAGGATCATGCAGTTTTTACTGTTTCTGTTGATCTTTCCATCATTTGTTTTGTTTGGTATTGATGGATACAACCGTTTTCGTGACAAAGGCGAAACCGTTGCCACGGTGGATGGGCAAGAGATCACTCAGTCCGAATGGGACAACGCGCATCGAACACAAGTGGAGCGCATGCGTGCCAGCATGCCTTCAGTCGACGTCAAATTGTTTGACACACCACAAGCTAAGTACAGCACGCTGGAACGTTTGGTGCGTGATCGCTTGTTGCAAGTGGCCGCCAATCAGCTGCGGGTAGGTGCAAGCGATCAACGTTTGGCCTCCGAGTTGCAGCAAAACCCAAGCATTGCTGGCTTGCGTCGTGCAGACGGTTCGTTGGATATGGAGCGCTATCGCCAACTCCTGGGAAGTCAAGGCATGACACCAGAGTCTTTTGAGAGCCAAGTCAGAGCAGACTTAGCTGCACGTCAAGTGATGGCCGGTGTGGGTGGGACCAGTTTTGCCCCCGCTGTTTTGGCGGATGTCACCGTGAATGCCTTTTATGAACAACGCCAAGTGCAAGTCGCACGCTTTGTTGCGGCTGACTTTGTTTCTAAAGTTAACTTAACCGGCGCCCAACTGCAGGATTACTACAAAGCCCATTCCGAACGCTTTCAATCTGCCGAGCAGGCCGATGTGTCTTATGTGGTCTTGGATTTAGCGTCTGTGCAAAAGGGCATTGTGGTGCCTGACGCGGAACTGAAAACCTATTACGAGCAAAACTTGTCGCGCTTGTCTGCGCTGGAGGAGCGACGTGTTAGCCACATTTTGATTGGTGCAGACAAGTCGGCGCCCTCCAATGAACGTGACAAAGCTCGCAATAAAGCGCAAGAACTGCTAGCCGCGATTCAACAATCCCCCGACAAATTTTCT
>CAIMWY010000163.1 GCA_903845315.1 uncultured Burkholderiales bacterium | reverse complement strand
TTCAGGGTATTTTGCCCTCGCACGTCAGTTGTATTTACATTCGTCAATCTGCGCCACTTGGCTTAGGCCACGCTGTTTTAACGGCGGCCCCCATCGTCGGCGACGAACCTTTTGCCGTCTTGCTCGCAGACGACCTGCTTGACGCCGATCGCCCAGTCATCGGGCAATTGATCGACGCCGCCTTAACCTACCAAGGCAGCATCTTGGGCGTACAAGAGGTACCGCTCAAAGATACCGACAAATACGGCATTGTGGCAACCGATCCGGTCAGTGCGCGCACCGAGCGGGTACGCCATATCGTTGAAAAACCCAAATCAGACGTCGCACCCTCAACCTTGGCTGTGGTTGGGCGCTATGTTCTGGATGCCAGGATATTTGCCCATTTACGGCAAACCCAAGCGGGTGCGGGCGGCGAGATCCAACTGACCGACGGCATCGCCTCGCTCATGAAAGAAAAAGCCGTGTTTGCTCACCGCTATGAAGGTGTGCGCTACGACTGCGGCAACAAAGAAGGTTGGTTCAAGGCCAATGTGGCACTTGGGCGCAAATACCACAACCTGCTTCCTTAACCCCAGCGCCCCTTCGCTGACAAGCGCATGAGGGTGCGCAGCGCAACCATCAAGCCAATCACTTCGGTCATCGCAGCCGGAATCCACATAGTCAAACCACCGATCATCTGATCGGTTTGTGCATCCATCGCAATGGCTCGACCACACAGGTCGAACAAGGGATACAAATCGCGCTCGGTAAAGGCAATGATGGCCCCAGCCACCATTTGGGGTGCCATCGTCACAATCGGCGAAATTACCCGCCCACCTGGGCTCATGGCCGAGGGTGGGCAAACACGCCGATCGAGAATCAGATTCCAGTACATGAACCCGGTGATCACGACGGACCAGTTCATCAGTCGATACAAACGCCAGTCAAGCATTGAATAAAACTGCACTGACGGGATCAGCCAGACGACAACCAAAAAGATAAACAGTGCGGGCACGATAATAGGGTTTGTCAGGATCGCAATCAAACTGCGTCCCGGCCACGTTTGATTAAAACGGTGCAAGCCACGACGCCATGTGGCCGGTAATCCAGCTCGCAAGACTTGACCTGGGTAGGCCGCCATCACCACCAAAGGCCCCAGGTGATGCAAAAACAAGTGCTGAATCCGGTGCATGAAAAACATACGCTCGGCATAATAATCAAGCATGGTGTGCAGCGACAGATACAGCAACACCAGACCGCTCCAGAATAGCCATTGCCTGACGCGGGTCACTCGATGCATACGCTGGCCGCGCACAAACAACACGCCGGCGGCCAGAAAACAGACAAGCAAGGTGGGAGAGACCTCCCAGGGTTCAAGCCAGCCAATCCAATCCATCGCAAAACCTTAGTGAGTGAGGCACCCTGGTACAGAAGGCACGTTGAGTGTGGGACTCTGATACAGAAGCCGCGAAGAGATTGTAGTATGTCGTTAGTTCAACAACCACCTCTGATGCCCTTATGCCTCTTACAACACCCAACCTCAAGGTTCTGACCGCTCGTCGCAACCAATTGCTGACCTGGATGCATAGCCTTGGGGGCGGGGTCGCAATCGTCCCCACTGCACCTGAGCGCACGCGCAATCGAGATAACCACTACAGCTATCGCCATGACAGCGACTTTTACTATTTAACAGGCTTCTCTGAAGCGCACGCGTGGTTGGTCTTGGTGGCAGGCGAGGTTGATCAAAGCATTTTGCTCTGCGAAGGCAAAAATCCAGATGTCGAGATCTGGAACGGCGTACGCTGGGGCCCCGAAGCGGCGGCAGAACACTTTGGCTTTGATCAGGC
>CAIMWY010000162.1 GCA_903845315.1 uncultured Burkholderiales bacterium | reverse complement strand
GCAAGTAAAGTCCGCCAAGTACGGTATTCAAGTAAAGTGGCCAAAAACCGATGATTTCAATCATGACCCAATATTTTCCCAGATGGATTCTCCCGTTGATGTTTGCTTTGAGTGGGTGTGGCGGTGGCGGTGGCGGTCTTCCTCCTCCACCGTTGTCCGTGTTGGACACTTCGTATGCCAATAAAAATTCGATCACACTGGATTTGCCGCAAATCCCATCCACTGTGGTGGGGGTTGAAAATGCGGTGCCGGAGTCAATAACTTTTGGTGATTTTTTTCAAGAAGGTTCTTACTCTGCTTTTGTGGTGGCGCCTTCGTCCACCGCTTCGGGCTTTCAAGCACATTTTCTCAAGAAAGACGCCTCGGGTTGGCGCGACGCTACGTCAACTTTGCTTGATACCGCCCAGTCAGATGCCTGCCCATTGGTCAGGCAGGCCTTGACGGCGGATTTCAACGGTGACGGCAAGCCCGATGTGTATTTGGTGTGTCGGGGGGCATCGGCGGGTGATGCGGTGCCGCAGGTGATTTACTTGAGCAGTGCCAGCCAAAATAAATACACCCGCTCAACCACCACGGACTCGTTTGCTGCCCTGCATGCCTCTGCGGCCAACCTAGATCGCGACGCCACGGGTCGAATTGACATCATCACTGTGGATGAGAATTTTCAAATCAGTGTTTTGATCAATGGGGGTGCTGCTGTTTTTTCAAAGGACGACAACTCAGCAACGCATCGCATTCCAACTGGTTTGCCTAACTCGGTGCAACGGGTTTTCTTAATTCCATCGACCATTGCCAATGCCACGGAAGGCCCTGATTTGGTGGTGGCAGGCAGCCTTACCAATGGTTACTCATTGATGTGGCTAAAAAATGATGGCACAGGAAAGTTCAATACAACAACAGCTGGATGGTCCCGAAGTTTCGCCAACCCCATCATCGGTGGGGGGGCTTTGATGCCCACGGACCTCATCAAATCGGGTAACTATCTTTATGTCTTGGATGACGCGCTGAAAGAGTTCATTAAGTTTGATTCGCCCACGTCGGTATCGGGGGGCATCACCAGTGCTCTGGCTGTGAGTGCTGTGCCCTCTATCAACAATCAACCTGGCTCATTTCCAAAGCAAGTCAAGCTTGTCGCAACTGGATTTGTTCCTTATGACGCTAGGTGCCCTGACACATCAGCAACAGCTAGCCGTTGCACGTTTACAGCGACTGCACCTTGATCAACGCGCTTTGTATTGTGTATTGCCAAACAGCACATCACGCGATTTGTCGTCGGTGATGGGTTTACGTAAATTGGCTAGCACCTGAACACCTCGTTGCACGGCAGGTCTTGCGTCAATGCGGTCAAACCAATCTTTTAAGTGCGGGTAGTCCGCCCAGTCGATGCCTTGGTTTTGCCAGCTTCGGAGCCAAGGAAAGATGGCGATGTCAGCAATGTTGTAGTTGTTGCCGGCGATGAACTTGGTTTGTTCCACCTGCTTGTTCAGCACCCCATACAAGCGTTTGGCTTCGTTGGTGTAGCGATTGATGGCGTATTCAATTTTTTCAGGTGCGTAAATTCGAAAGTGATGGGCTTGACCCAGCATAGGCCCCAAGCCACCCATTTGAAACATTAACCACTGGAGTACTTCGTATTTGGCGCGGTCACTCTTGGGTAAAAACTTACCTGTTTTGGCCGCTAGGTACAGCAAAATGGCACCCGATTCAAACAGGCTAATAGGCTTGCCATCAGGACCATGTGGATCGACCAGTGCAGGGATTTTGTTGTTCGGGCTGATCTTCAAGAACTCAGGCTTGAATTGGTCGCCCTGGCCAATGTTGATGGGGTGAGCCAACCAATCGCGTCCGAGCTTAAAACCACACTCTTCGAGCATGATGTGAACTTTGTGTCCGTTGGGCGTGGGCCATGAGTAAACGTTGATCATTGGTCTTCCTTAGGAGCCGCGGGTGACGGGCATTTCAACTTCTTGGGGTGCTGTGGCAATGTGCCGAGCAAGTTCGAGTTTAGCGATGGCATTGCGGTGTACTTCGTCTGGGCCATCGGCCAAGCGCAGGGTGCGTTGGTGGGCGTAAGAATAGGCTAGGGGAAAGTCCCCTGAAACACCCGCTGCACCGTGGGCTTGGATCGCCCAGTCAATGATCTGGGTGGCCATATTCGGAGCGATGACTTTGATCATGGCAATTTCCGCACGGGCTACTTTGTTACCTACGGTGTCCATCATGTAGGCGGCTTTGAGGGTGAGCAAGCGGGATTGCTCGATCATGATGCGAGCGTCAGCAATACGCTCGTGCCACACACCTTGGGCTGATACGGGTTTGCCAAAGGCGACACGGCTGTTGAGACGTCTGCACATCAACTCCAGTGCGCGTTCTGCTGCACCGATGGTGCGCATGCAGTGGTGAATACGTCCTGGGCCTAAGCGACCTTGCGCAATTTCAAAGCCACGGCCTTCTCCCAGTAACAAGTTGCCCACAGGCACACGTACATTTTTAAGTACCACCTCCATGTGGCCGTGTGGCGCATCGTCGTAGCCAAACACAGTCAATGGGCGTTCGACGGTCACGCCAGGGCTGTTGCTCGGCACGATGATCATGCTTTGCTGCGAGTGACGTGGGGCCTCGGGGTCGGTTTTGCCCATGACGATGTAAACGGCGCAACGCGGGTCACCCGCGCCAGAGCTCCACCACTTGCGACCGTTGATGACGTAGTGTTCGCCATCGCCATCGCCATCGCGCTCGATGCGGCATTGGATGTTGGTGGCGTCTGAAGAGGCCACCTCAGGCTCGGTCATCAAAAAAGCGGAGCGTATTTCGCCACGCAGCAAAGGCTCTAGCCATTGGTCTTTGAGTGATTCACTGGCATAGCGCTCGAAGGTTTCCATGTTGCCGGTGTCAGGTGCAGAGCAATTGAAAATTTCAGCAGCAAACGGCACACGGCCCATGATTTCGCATAGGGGTGCGTATTCGAGGTTGGATAAACCTTCTGGGGCACGCGGACTGTGCGGCAAAAACAAATTCCACAAGCCTGCCGCTTTGGCTTTGGGTTTGAGTTCTTCCACAATTTGGGTGGG
>CAIMWY010000161.1 GCA_903845315.1 uncultured Burkholderiales bacterium | reverse complement strand
GGCACCGGATCGGCCGCCATCACCTTGACCCAACCCATCTACCGCCCCGCGGTGTGGGCCACTTACAAACAAGGTGGGCCTTTGCTGCAACAAGCTGCCGCCCAATACGAAGCCGCTGAGCAAGACCTGTTGGTGCGTGTGTCACAGGCCTACTTTGATGTGCTCACCAGCGAAGACAGCCTAGAGTTGGTGCAGGCCCAAAAGAAAGCCGTGGGTGAGCAACTGGCATCGGCCAAGCGCAACTTTGAGGTGGGCACCACCACCATCACCGGTGTGCGCGATGCCCAAGCCCGCTTTGACCTGACCACCGCCCAAGAAATTGCGGCAGCCAACGATGTGCGCATCAAACGCTTAGCCCTCGACTTGGTGGTGGGCCTGAGCAACGCCAAGCCCAAACGTTTGATCGACAACAGCCAATTGGTCAAAGCGCCCACCGATGACGTGACCATCTGGGTTTCCCAGTCTGAGCTGGCCAGCCCCGCGGTGCGTCAAGCGCAATTGGGCTTGGAAGTGGCCACGTTGGAGGTAAGCAAAGCCCAGGCCGGCCACAAGCCCACTGTGGACGCGCAAGTCTCCTACGGCGGCATTCGCAACGTGGCGGGCAGCTCGACCCAGTCGGTGCCATCACACATCTACAACCCTTCCGCCGCCATCGTGCTGAACCTGCCCATCTTCTCGGGCTTTGCCACCGACTACCGCATCCAAGAAACTGTGTCTCTTGAGAGCAAAGCCCGCGCCGACTTAGAAGCTGCCAAGCGCAACACCGCCCAAGCCACGCGCACCGCCTATTTCGGCTTGGTAGCGGGCCTGAGCCAAGTGCAGGCCTACGAAGCCGCAGAGGCTTCGAGCCAAAGCTCGTTGGACGCCAACAAACTGGGTTATTCGGTGGGCGTGAACATCAACATCGACGTCTTGAATGCCCAAAGCCAGCTCTACCAAACCAAGCGCGACTTGGCCAAAGCGCGTTACGACGTGTTGGTGGGCACCTTGAAGCTGCGCCAAGCCACCGGCACCTTGACGCCGCAAGACCTGCAACCCATCAACGCCTTGCTCAAGCCTTGAGGTAAGGCGCGAGCGCCTGCACGGTGCGCTGCGCGGCACCGCGGTGCGCCTGTGAAAACGCCGCACACGCGGCCACATGGGCGTTTTCATCCGGCCCAAAGCGCACCATCTGCAAGGCAGTGACGATGGCGTGGGCCATGTCTTCCACGCGCAAAGCAGCTCCAGCGGCTTGGGCCAATTCAGCGGCTTCTTCAAAGTTGAAGGTGTGCGGGCCCATCAGCACGGGGCAACCACAAGCCGTCGCTTCGATCAGGTTTTGACCGCCCAAAGGCGCAAAGCTGCCGCCCAGCAGCGCCGCATCGGCCAAGCCATAATAAAGCGCCATCTCACCCAAGGAGTCCCCCAACCACACGGTGTGGACATCGGCCTCATGGGCTGCATCGGGCCCATCTGTCCACTGACTGCGGCGCGACACCTGCCAGCCCCGCTCCTGCAACATACGCGCGACCTCGTCAAAGCGTTGCGGGTGACGCGGCACCACCAGCCAATGGACGGCATTCACATGGTCTTGCTGATCCAAGGGCTCGTCTTTGAGTGCTTGCAAGGCGTCCAACCACAGGGCTTCTTCGCCTTCGCGCGAGCTGGCCAGCAAGATGACCGGGCGCATCAAGCGTTGCGCCCACACCAAGGCTTGGGCCAATTGCAGCCCATCCGGCTGGGCATCGAACTTCAAATTACCCAACACGCCAAGCACAGGTGCACCCAAGTCACGCAAGCGCTGCGCATCGGCCTCGGTTTGCGCCCACACCGCCGTCAAGCCCACATAGGCAGGTCGCGACAGCCAAGACAAGCGCTGGGCTTGGTGCAAGCTTTTTTCGCTCATGCGTGCGTTCACCAACACCAGAGGCACCTGTGCACGTTGGCACAGCGCCACCCAGTTGGGCCACAGCTCGGTCTCCAGCACGATGCCCAACTGCGGTTTGAAATGGTCCAAAAAGCGCTGCACTGCGCTAGGCGTGTCCCAGGGTTGCCAGACCTGCACATCGCCGGGCTGCAACAGGCTTTGGCCTTGCGCCCTGCCGGTGGCCGTGCCATGGGTCAGCACGATACGGATATCAGGCCGTGCCCTGCGCAGCGCTTGCAGCAACACCGCCGCTGCGCGGGTTTCACCCAGCGACACCGCATGCAGCCACACATAGCCACACGCACCCGTCGCCACAGGTGCTTGGGTGTAATGCCCAAAACGCTCATCGATGGCCTCTAAGTAGCCCGGCTCGACACGCCCACGGCGATGCAACTTGGCGCGCAACAGCGGTTGCAACGCCCACACCACCAAGCTGTAGAGCCAGCGCGTCATGCGCTCGGCCCTTGACCGGACGCAGCCTGCACACAGTGCTGCCAGGCTTGCCACACGGCATCCACCGTGGGCGTGGGGCAATCGACCAAAGCGCATTGGCGCGTCAGCCCCACCGGGCCGGTGCGCCAAGCGGTGTCAAAGTTGTAAATCTGTACATGCGGCAAATCCAAGGCCACCGCGATGTGGCTCAAGCCACTGTCGACACCGATCACGCCCACGCACTGGGCCATCTCGGTGGTCAAGTCGTCGAGCAACAAACGCGGCCACACCACGGCGCCGGGCAGCATCTCGGCCAAAGCCTCGCAACGGATGCGCTCAGCTTCGTTGCCATGGGGCAACGCCACATCCAAGCCACTTTGCTTGAACCGTTGTCCCAATTCAAACCAATGCGCCAGCGGCCATTCTTTGTCGGCGCGCGAGGTGCCATGCACCAGCACCACACAGGGCTTGGGTTGGGCACTGGCCTGCCCTAAGCCATAGTTCAAACGGGCTGGCACGGCATAGCCCAAGGCTTGCGCGCACACCACCCGGGCACGGTCCACCGCATGGATGTGCGGTGTCACGCGCAGCGCCACATCGGCCACCCACCGTGTGGGGTACTCATAGCCAGAGCCATCGGTGCGGTTGGCCAGTGCAAAGCGTTTGCCACCCGGCGTGGTGCGTGCCAACCATGCCACCAGGGCCGACTTGGTCAAGCCTTGCAGGTCAATCACGGCGTCATAGGCCTGTTGCTGCAGATCGGTTTTGAAAGCGCGCCACTGCGCTCGCGTGGTGGGCGACCACGGGTCTTTGCGCCAACGGCGCAATTCGCAAGGGATCACGCGGTGCACCGCTTGGCAGCGCGCGGCCATGGGAGCAAAACCGCGCTCCACCACCCAGTCGATCTGCGCATTTGGGAACGCCGCCTGCATGTCCATCACAGCGGGCAGGGTGTGCACCACATCGCCCAAAGACGACAGCTTGACCACCAGCACCTTCAAAGCGCGAGGGTCAGGACCGACAGCGAGGTTCAATGCGCGGCCTCTTGAAACGCGGCATCGGGCTTGACTTGGCGCAGCAGCGCCAGCATGTCATGCTCAATGCGCGCCAGTGCTTGCGGTGTTTGACCTTCAAAGCGCAGCACCAACACTGGGGTGGTGTTGGAGGCGCGGATCAGGCCAAAGCCATCGTCCCAGTCGATGCGCAAACCATCAATCACACACACCTGCGGGTTGAAGGCGGGCGACGGCACGTCTCCCGCCGCCACCAACTGCTGCAGCTCAGCGCTCACGCGGTGCGGCTCGCCCTCGACGCAACCCACATTGAGCTCAGGCGTCGAGTGGCTGGTGGGCAAAGCATTCAGCACCGCACTGGCGTCTGGGCTGCGGCTGAGAATTTCCAGCAACCGGCAGCCAGCGTAGGTGCCATCGTCAAACCCATACCAACGTTCTTTGAAAAAGATGTGGCCGCTCATCTCGCCCCCCAAGGGCGAGTCGATTTCTTTCATCTTGGCCTTGATCAGCGAGTGCCCGGTTCTGAACATCAGCGCTTGGCCACCCGCGCTGCGGATGGTGGGCGCCAAACGCTGCGAACACTTGACGTCAAACACAATCGTGCCGCCCGGCACACGCGTGAGCACGTCTTGCGCGAACAAGCCCATTTGACGGTCAGGAAAAATAATTTGGCCATCTTTGGTGACGATGCCCAAGCGGTCACCATCGCCATCAAAGGCCAGGCCCAGCTCGGCATCGGTGGTGCGCAGGGCCTCGATCACATCGTTGAGGTTTTCCAGCTTGCTGGGGTCGGGGTGGTGGTTGGGGAAAGTGCCGTCGACCTCGCTGAACAGCTCAATCACCTCACAGCCCAAAGCACGAAAGATGGCGGGCGCCGAGGCGCCTGCAATGCCATTGCCGCAGTCGACCACCAGTTTCATAGGGCGGCTCAGGCGAATGTCGCCCACGATGCGCGCTTGATAGTCAGCCGACACATCCACCGAACGCACACTGCCACCGGCTTTGGGTACCCAGCTTTGGGCTTGCATGATCTGGTAGAGCCCTTGAATTTCGTCGCCATAAATGGCGCGCCCACCAATGACCATCTTGAAGCCGTTGTAATCCTTCGGGTTGTGGCTACCCGTCACCTGAATGCCGCTGCGGCACAAAGTGCTGGCCGCAAAGTACAACATGGGCGTGGTCACTGCGCCCACGTCGATGACGTCCATGCCCACCTCGACCAAACCACACACCAAGGCATCGACCAGCGAAGGTCCACTCAAACGGCCATCACGGCCCACCGCCACCACGGTTTCGCCACAGGTCTGGGCATGGGTACCAAAGGCGCGACCCAAGGCATGGGCCACCTCGACGTTGAGGGTGCTGGGCACGACACCGCGGATGTCGTAGGCTTTGAAAATAGAGGCATGAATTTGCATAGCCGCAGATTGTAAGTAACCCCCTCCTTCCAACTTAGTGCACCAGTGCCGTTAGGATCAGGCATCCTCCGAGCACACCCATGCCCTCTGCGCACCCCCACACCGACATCATTTTCCTTGTTCGCACCACGCCCTTGGGCGCCACCCAGTTGGCCGCGCGTGGCAACCAGTTGGTGGGGGTGTGGTTTGACAACCAGCAGCATTTGCCCGACACCGCGTCTTGGCAGCTGGTCGACGATCACCCCGTGTTGCGTCAAGCCCACCAGCAACTGCTGGAGTATTTGGACGGACAGCGCCTCAGCTTTGACCTGCCTTTGGCCTTTGCCAGCGGCACCCCGTTTCAGCAGCGGGTGTGGCAGATTTTGCAAACCATTCCTTATGGCCAAACCACCCACTACGGGCACATCGCCGAGCGCGTGAGCGCGCCCAAAGCCTTGCGGGCCGTGGGTGCGGCCATTGGACGCAACCCGCTGAGCATGGTCATTCCCTGCCACCGGGTGCTGGGCGCCCGTGGGGCGCTCACGGGTTACGCAGGCGGCTTGGCTCGTAAACAATCTCTGTTGGCCTTAGAAGCCACCCACGCGTGAACCCACCCAAGCTGCCCTGGCGCCAATGGGTGCCTGACTTCCTCTTGTTGTCCTTGCTGTGGGGGTCGTCCTTTATCTTCATGCGCGAGGGGGTCCATGCCTTTGGCCCCATCGCCACCTCCTGGGTACGTGTCTTCTTGGCTGCCCTCATGTTGACGCCGGTGTTGGTGTGGCGGCGAGAAGTCGGGGTGCTGCGCGAGCACTGGCATTTGACCCTCATCGTGGGGTTGATGAGTTCGGGCATTCCTTTCGTGTTGTATGCCTATGCCTTGCAGCACATCAGCACCGGCATGTCCTCCATCCTTAACGCCACCACCCCGCTGTTTGGCGCCTTGATCGCTTGGGCTTGGCTGGGGGACAAGCTCAACACCTCCCGTGCCATGGGTCTGGCGGTGGGCTTTGTGGGCGTGGTCTTGCTCACCAGCGATGTGACTGCTCAGATGAACTTAAACCCAGATGGCTCAGGCCTGGCCGTGACGGCATGTTTGGTTGCCACGTTTTTTTACGGTTTTGCGGGCAACTTCATCAAACGTTATTTACAAGACGTGTCTCCCATGGTCACGACCACCGGCAGCCTGTGGGGTGTCAGCGTGGTGCTGGCCCTGCCGGCTTGGTGGCTGTGGCCCGATCAGGCCCCGCCGCTGCGCGCCTGGCTGGCCTTGGGTGCGGCAGGTTTGCTGTGCACCGCCATGGCCTATGTGCTGTACTTTCGCTTGATGCTGCGCACCGGGCCCGCACGGGCCATGACCGTGACCTACCTCATCCCCGTGTTTGCCAACCTGATCGGCGTGGTGGTGTTGGACGAAGTCATCACCCACTGGATGCTGCTCGGTGGCTTGGTGATTGTGTTGGGCACTGCATTGGCATCTGGCCTGCTTCACCTAGGCAAACAACGCTGAGTCTTTCAAGCGTGGCTTTGCACAAGCCCCGCCATAAACCTCGCCCCAGGCCTGTCATGTGGATTACAGAATTCAAAGCTCCTCTGGGCGATGTGGTTTAGCATCCCGCGCAGTTTCAATCTTTTGCCAGGAGCACACCGTGCGCATCGCCACCTACCGCCACAACCAACAACGCCATGTCGGCCAAGTCTCGGCCGACGGCCAACACGTCACCGCATTTCAAGTCAGCGCAGACGTCGCCCAGCACGGCGCCTTGCGCCTGATTGAAAGCCTGATGGCTGGTGGCGCACTGCCTGCGCTGGCTGCCACTGCAGTGGCCGTGAAAGACGTGCACTTGGAGGCCCCCCTGCCCCTGCCGCGTCGCAACATTTGGTGCGTGGGCCGCAACTACCACGAGCACGCCAAAGAACTGTCGACCTCTGTCTTCAAAGACAGCAACACCAACACCCAGGCCTGGCCCATCGTGTTCACCAAAGTGCCCGAGTGCGTGGTAGGCCCGAGCGACCCGGTGCAGTTACCCGGCAGCGCCGTGTCTGAGCAAATCGACTACGAAGCCGAACTCGCCGTGGTCATTGGCCAAGGTGGCAAAAACATCCGCGCCGCCGACGCGATGAAACATGTGTACGGCTACACCATCGTCAACGATGTGACCGCCCGCGACGTGCAAATGCGCCACCAACAGTGGGACATGGGCAAGTCGTTTGACACCTTCTGCCCCATGGGCCCTTGGTTGGTCACCGCCGATGAGCTCGACGGCACCCGCACCCGCGTGCGATGTTTCGTCAACGGCGAACAGCGCCAAGACGGCCCCACCGAGCAACTGATTTTTGACATCCCCACGCTGATCGAGACCATCTCGCGCGGCATCACGCTCTACCCCGGCGACATCATCGCCACCGGCACCCCCGCCGGCGTGGGTATGGGCATGAAGCCCCCACGCTACCTGCAAGCAGGCGATGTGGTGCGGGTGGAGATCGATGGCATCGGCCACATCGAAAACAAATTCGTCTGAGCACCGGCTCGGATGCAACACACCCACCAAGCCCACTGAGTGACACACCTCGGCTGGCTGCTACCCCCTGAATTCACCGACGCCAGTCTGTGGGTTTGGCTGGGCTTGTTGTTGGTGTTCACGCTGGGCGGCATGGTCAAAGGCGTGCTGGGCGTGGGTCTGCCCTTGGTGGTGGTGCCCTTGCTGTCTTTGTTTTTACCCACCCCCACGGCCATTGCCTTAGTGGGCGCACCGGTGCTGGTGTCTAACCTGTGGCAAACCTATGACAGCCGAGCCTCGCGCCACAACCTGATGCGCTTTTGGCCCTTGACCTTGACCCTGCTGCTGAGCACTTTGATCACCGTGCCGCTGACCTTAAATCTGCCAGCAGTTGTGCTCAACAGCATGATGGCGGCAGCACTGCTCACCTCCATTGGCCTGATGGCCTTCAACCCCAATCTGCGCATTGCCCCGCGCTGGGAGCGCTGGGCGGGTGGCTTGGTGGGCACCCTCTCGGGTGCGATGGGCGGCGTGTCGTCTCTCACCGGCCCAGTCATCATCACCTTCTTGATGGCCTTGCAACTCAAGCGCGAAGAGTTCATTGGCACCATCAGCGTGATTTACCTCTTTGGCGCGGTGCCGCTGTATGTCGCCCTGTGGTGGTATGGCCGCTTGGAGTTGTCGCATCTGCTGGTTTCGGCAGTCGCCATGGCCCCCATGTCACTGGGCCTGTCGCTGGGCAAGCGCGTACGCAGATGGGTCAGCGAGCAGCTGTTTCGCCGAATCTTGTTGGTGTTTTTGCTGTGTACCGCCATTGCGCTGATCACCAAGTAAAGTCCACCCCTAGATTGACGTTTGCGCGACTAGGGCGCCCCTAAAGACCACGAGAGTCTGGCGATATAAAAATTTAAAGGAGACACGCATGCTTCGTTATTTATCCGTCATCGGTTTGAGTTTAGGTCTGCTGCTGGCAGGGCCCACCCACGCACAAACCACCCCCTATCCGACACGACCCGTCAAATTCATCGTGCCCATCACCCCCGGTGGCAGCAACGACGTGGTGGCCCGCGTCATTGCGCAAAAGCTGACCGAGCAATGGGGCCAGGCCGTGACGGTGGACAACCGACCCGGCGCGGGCATGAACTTGGGTGCCGACCTGGTGGCCAAGAGCCCGCCCGATGGCTACACCTGGTTGCTGGGGGCCAACAACATCTTTGTCACCAACCCGCATGTGGGCAAAACACCCTTCGATGTGTTCAAAGACTTCACCCCCATCAGCCAAGTGGCACTGGTGCCGTTTGTGCTGGTGGTGCACCCCTCGGTGCCTGCCAAAAACGTGGCCGAGTTGGTGGCCTATGCCAAAGCCAACCCCGACAAGCTGAACTACGGCTCCTCAGGCAACGGCTCGCCGCAGCAACTGGCCTCTGAAATGCTCAACCACGCCGCGGGCATTCAAATGCAGCACGTGCCCTACAAGGGCGCGGTACCCGCCATCACCGACTTGCTGGGTGGGCGCATCCAGGTGTTCATCGGTGCCGTCAACTCGCTGCTGCCCCACATCAAGGAAGGCAAGCTGCGCTTGATCGCCGGCGCTGGTGGCAAGCGTTTTGCGGCCTTCCCCGACGTACCCGCGATTGCTGAGACCGTGCCCGGCGTGGCGCTGGACGTGTGGCTGGGTGTGTTCATGCCCGCGGGTGTGCCCAAAGACATGGTGGCCAAAGTCAACACCGACATTGCCCGCGTGCTGCAACTGCCCGATGTCAAAGCCAACCTGAGTGGCCAAGGCATCGAGCCCGCGCCCAGCAGCCCCGAAGCACTGGCCGCCACCATCAAAGACGACTACGCCCGCTGGGGCAAAGTGATACGAGAAGCCAACATCAAAGCAGACTGACCATGATCAAACGCGAAGAACCCATCCCCAACTTAGAGCCCGCCACCTACTGGGGCAGCGACTCGATCGCCGAATGCCTGCGTGCCATGGGCGTGCCCTACCTGGCACTCAATCCCGGCGCCAGCTACCGGGGCCTGCACGACAGCCTGGTCAACCACCTGGGCAACAGCGCGCCGCAAATGCTGCTGTGC
>CAIMWY010000160.1 GCA_903845315.1 uncultured Burkholderiales bacterium | reverse complement strand
TCATCTCCAACCGCCGCGTGTTCAAAGACTGGACCCACCAGTTGGGCCGCCCCGATGGCGCCACGGTAGATGCCGAGGGCTGTGTCTGGCACACCATGGTGGCCACGGGGCACTTGGTGCGGCTCGACCCCAAGGGCCGCGTGGACCGCGTGATTCAACTGCCCGTGACCAACCCCACCTGCCCAGCGTTTGGCGGTGAGGGTTTGCGCACCTTGTACATCACCAGCCACTCGCAGCGCATCGCGCCCGATCGTTTGGCGGCCGAGCCTTGGGCCGGCGCTTTGCTCAGCCTAGAGGTGGGCGTGGCTGGCTTGCCTGAGCCGCGTTACCAAGGCTGAGCCGCGCGGCATGGCTGTCTTGTGAATTTCTCGATCACTCATTCAACTTTGGAACACGTATGCGACGCAACACTTTGAAACTTTGGCTGCTGGGCAGCGCAGCGCTGTGTATTGGCATGTCAGCGCAAGCGGCAGACGCGCTCAAGATCATCGTGCCGTTTGCCGCGGGTGGACCGGCTGACCAAATTGCCCGCATCATCACGCCCGCATTGAGCACCGCCTTGGGCAAACCGGTGGTGGTGGACAACCGGGGTGGGGCAGGGGGCACGGTGGGCGTGTCGGCGGCGGTGAAGTCGGTGCCTGACGGACAAACCATTGTGTTGACCACATCGAGCTTGGTGCTGAGTGCTGGCACCACCGCGAATTTGCCCTACAACCCTCGCAAAGACTTGGAGCCCGTGTTTTTGTTGGGCGAAGTGCAAACCATGTTGGCGGTGCGCCCCTCGCTGGGCGTGAACAACCTGGCCGAGTTGGTGGCCAAAGCCAAGAGCACCAAGCTCAATTACGGCTCCACCGGCGTGGGCGGCACCATGCATGTGGGGGCCGAGTTGTTCAGCAAAGTAGCCGATGCGCCGATGGTGCATATTCCCTACCGCGGTGCGGCGCCTGCGTTGGTGGATTTGATGTCGGGCACGCTCGACGTGGTGAATGCCGATGTGCCGGTGCTCAAGGCTTACATCAAAGACGGCCGTGTCAAAGGCATTGTGATTTTTGACACCAAACGTTCCCCGCATTTGCCCGATGTGCCCACCGCGGCTGAAGCCGGGATGCCACTGTTGCAGATGACCAATTGGTACGGTGTGTTGGTGCCTGCCGGTGTGCCCACCGATGTGCGTCAAAAGCTGGCCCAAGCGCTGGCGCAGGTCGTGCAGCAACCCGAGGTGGCGGCCAAGTTGGCTGAGGCGGGGTTCAGCAATCCGCGTGACAGCGCAGGCTTCAAAGCGCGCTTGGACGCAGACTTTGAGCGCTGGATTCCTTGGCTCAAAGACGCCAAGATTCAAACCGATTGATGCCTGCAAATTACATGGGCGGCGCAAAGCCGTTGCGCCCCACGGTCACGCGCATCGCAGTAGGTTGACCGTCTTTGATTTGAGCCACCACCATGACTTTGGCGCCAGGAATCAGCAACACGTTTTCTTCTGCTTTCGCGCCACGGAGGGTGACGATGGGTGTGCCGGCCGGCACCATCAGCAGCTTTTCGCCGTCTTTGTATTTCAGCAGCAGCTGTTGACCACCGGGCATTTGGCTGGGGGCCACCGCCAAGCTGGCCACAGTGGCATTGGTCATGGTGCTTTGGGGTTGCAAGTCCCATGCGTAGTGGCCTTCGCCCGTGCCTCGTGCGGCTTCTGGAAATACCAAGACTTCGAGGGCCAGTTGTGAGCCATCGGCTTGCGGCAGGGCGGCCGAACCGATGAAGCTGCCGACTTGAATGTCTTGTAGTCGGATGGGCAACACTTCAGAAACCGGCATGTCCGCTGGGCGCGCCAGCGTGACAACTTCGCCACTGCGGTCTTTGACCACCAATTGCGTGGGGGTGACTTTTTCCAGCGTGCCCCGCACACGAACAGGCGCTTGTGGACTTGCTGGTTGTGCACTGACGAACGCGGTGATGCACGACAAAAGGCCTGCGATGAGCATTCGTTGGAACATGACGACTCCTGGGGGGATGGGGTGCTTGTCAGGACACAGCGCTGGCATCGACGGGACGCCAAGACTCGCAAGCGTTGAACTCTTTGACTTCTGGGTAATGCTCCATGCGTTGGAATTTACGCATTAGCACGTTGCTTTGAAAATACTGCAGGCCGCAACGCAAGCCGGTGCTCGCACTGTAGGAAGGCATCACATAGATGCACGACTGACATCGTGGGTTGTTGTGATGTTCAGCTTCCAGATGGGGCATGCGGGTGTTTAGGCCTTGGGTTTGCAATCACCGCACATGAACATGCTTTGGTTCAGCAAACGCTTGAAGGTGCCAAGTGCTCTGGGTTTGTGCAAGCCGCATTTATAGCAACTCATGCTGGCAGCCGTGTGGCCTGTGCCTCCAAAGGGTGATCCCCCTGCTTTGGATATGTAACGAAGTCCGTCGCTGGCGATCTTGGTGGTTTCATCTCTGCTCATGTCGCTAATTTTACGGGATGAGGGTGCAGGGTAATTGCCTAGGTCTTTTGCAGGTGTAAAACTGCGCGACGCATCACGTCACAAAAAAATTCGGCCGCGGGTGTGAGCGGTAATCCGTTGCGTTTGACCAAGCAGATGGCGGGTGCGGCCAGGACTTCGCGTACTTCGATGGCTTGCACCATGTCGCGCATGGGTAAAAACGAGGTCCACTGCACGGGCAGCATCATCAGTAGGTCAGAGTTGGCCAAAGCGATGACGTAGGTCAAGCTGGAGTGGGCCTGCATGACCAACTTGGGCGCTGGCAGGCCATGCGCAGCAAATAAGGGGCCCAATTCTGCTTCAGCAATATGGGTCACCGAGGTGGTGATCCATTCGGCGTTGACCAACTCGCGCAAGGACGTCGCATGGACCAAGGGGTGGCCCTTGCGGGCAAAAATTTTGCGGGTGTTTTCAAACAATATTTCTCGTTTGAGATCTGGGGCCAGATCTCCAGGGTCTGGGCCGATGTAGCAATCGACCCGACTTTCTTTCAAGTCGGTCTCAACACTGGGGTAGGTGGCATCGCGAATTTCAATCGTCACTTGCGGGTAGCGTTCACGAAAAGTACGCAAGGCGTGGGGTAGCAAAGCAATGTGTGGTGCACTTGAAAGTGCGACCACCAACCGGCCGTGGGTTTCGCCACGCAGTTGGTCGAGCTCTTCCTGCGCTAATCGCAGCTCATTGCGAACGGCACTGGCGCGGCGCAAGAACACCGAACCCATGGGTGTGAGTTGCACGCCGCTGGGGCTGCGTTCGAACAAGACCACGCCCAACTCCCGCTCGAGTTCTTGAATGTTGCGGCTGATGGCCGGTTGCGATGCATTGAGCTGGCGTGCTGCGGCACGCAAACTGCCACGCTCGGCCACGGCTAGGAAGTCGCGCACAGCTGTGAATTTCATGCGACTGACCTCGACACAGCGTGCATACCAAGAACATAGGGAAAACGATAGGGATCGAATTTAGGCATCGGCATCGGAGTATTGTCATCTTCTCGTATCACTTCACCATCCGTACCATCCCTAGCAATTTAAAAGGGAGTCCGCTACATGGGTGATTCGTTGATGAAGACGGGAGTGCTGATCGTTGGGGCTGGGCCTGTGGGCTTGGCTCTGGCGATTGAGTTGGGCCATCGTTCGATTCCGTGTGTGTTGATTGAGCGCAATGAGCGCGTGGGTTATGCCCCGCGTGCCAAAACCACCAATGTGCGAACCCGTGAACACTTTCGTCGCTGGGGCATTGCCGACACGCTGCGTGCAGCCTCGCCCTTTGGCATGTATTACCCCTCGAACGTGGTGTTTTGCACCAGCTTGTCGGGCCATGAACTGACCCGCTTTGAGAATGCGATGTACTGTGCGCCTGGGCGCAACCCGCTCTACTCAGAGCATGGTCAGTGGATTCCGCAGTACACGGTGGAAGAGGTGATGCGCGAGCATGCGCAATCCTTGCCGAATGTCGATTTGCGTTTCAACACCGAATTAACAACGTTTGCCCAAGACGGTGCGCGCGTGCAAGCGGTGGTGCGTGATCTCAAACGCGGCCAAGACATCACCATCGAGGCAGACTTCATGGTGGGCGCAGACGGTTCGCGCAGCGCCGTGCGCGAGGGCATTGGCGCCAAGATGGAGGGAAGCCGTGGCCTGTCCCGCAACTACAACGTGGTGTTCAAGGCGCCAGGTTTGGCGCAACAGCAAAAGCACGGGCCCGCCATCATGTACTGGCAGGTCAATGCCCAAGCGCCCAGTTTGATTGGGCCGATGGACCAAGGCGACAAATGGTTCTTCATGCCAACGGGCATGAAAGAGGGGACTCAACTGGATGTGGCGAATGCCCCAGATTTGATTCGCAAAGCCACGGGCATTGATTTGCCCTACGAAGTGCTGTCGACCGATGAATGGGTAGCCAGCCGTTTGCTGGCCAACACCTACCGCGATCGACGTGTGTTTTTGGCGGGAGACGCGTGTCACTTGCATCCACCGTTTGGTGGCTACGGCATGAACATGGGCGTAGCTGACGGGGTGGATTTGGGTTGGAAGATGGCAGCCGTGTTGCAAGGCTGGGGCGGCCCAGAGTTGCTTGACAGTTACGAGCAAGAGCGTAAGCCGGTACACAACATGGTGTTGGATGAGGCGGTGGCCAACCATGCCATGTTGGGCAACCAACTCTGGAAAGAAGGCCTGGATGGTGACAGCGCCGAAGGTGCTGCGATGCGACGCGAGGTGGGCGCCGTGATTCAAGCGGGTAAGTTGCGCGAGTTCACCACGCTGGGTGTGATGCTGGGCTACCGCTATGAGTGCTCGTCCGTGATCGTGGCCGATGGCACACGCGCACCGGGGCATGACTACATCAACTATGTGCCGAGTTCGCGTCCGGGTTCGTTGGCTCCGCACGCTTGGTTGCACGATGGGTCGTCGCTGTATGACCATTTTGGTTTGGGATTTACCTTGTTGGCGGCGTTAGACGCGCCCTCTGAGGCGATAGACCAAGCTCGCATTCAGGCGCGAACCGCAGGTGTGCCATTGACTGTGATTCAACCCAATGAGGCAGGCATTGCCGATTTGTATCCCACCCGATTTACGCTGATTCGCCCTGACCAACACGTGGCATGGCGCGCCAATGCATGGCCGCATGCCAGCGCAAGTTTGTTTGAAAAAATCACCGGTTTCTTGAAATCACCCAACCACACAGGAGTCACATCATGAGCACAACTTCTCGTTTCGAATCACGTCGCCCTGGCGTCTTGGCCGTTCACTCGGTAGATCAAATCGTTTTCACGGTGCCCGATTTGGCGGTGGCTAAAAAGTTTTATACCGCCTTTGGCTTGGATGTGCGTGAGGAGGGCGCTCATCTGGATATTTACACCTTTGGTCATCCACACCGGTGGGTGCAGATTTTTGAGCAGGGTGAACGCAAGCGACTGCAATACGTGCGTTACGGAATTTTTGCCGATGACGAAGCTGCGTTTCGCCAGCGTGTGTCACAACTTGGTTTGGCGTGCGCGCCGCATCCTTTGGGAACTTCTGAGGGAATTTGGCTGAGTAACCCCGATGGCACACCGGTTCAGTTGTTGGTGGCGTCCAAAGTGTCGCCTTCGGCCAAACCTGTTCCTACACCTAAAAAAATCGTACCGCCCGGACAAGGCGCTGCACCGCACCGCAGTCAGGTAGAGAAGACTCGGCCCAAGCATTTGTCGCACACATTGTTTTACACCCCCGATGTGTTGCGCATGACCAAGTTTGCGCAAGAAGTTCTGGGCTTGCGTTTATCCGACTACTCGGGCGACATCATTGCCTTCATCCATACGCCGCATGGCAGCGATCACCACTTGATTGCGTTGGCTAAGTCACATGCACCTGGCTTGCACCACACCAGTTGGGAGGTCGGCAGCATTGACGAGGTAGGTATTGGCTCTGAGCAAATGCGCATCGCCGGCTGGGACAAAGGATGGGGGTTTGGACGCCATGTGCTGGGTTCGAACTACTACTACTACGCGCGTGATCCTTGGGGCAGTTTTTGTGAGTACTCGCACGACATCGACTTTGTGCCTGCCGATGTGGACTGGCCGGCGGCCGACAACGCGGCAGAAGATTCGCTGTATGTTTGGGGGCCTGTCATGCCAGAAGGCTTCATCACCAACCAAGAGCAGCCGTTACCCGCCTGAGGCTGACACCCCGGCCACCCCTGTCAGTGTGGCAGCGGCAAAGCGGTTTTGTAGCGTACTTGCTTGAGCGCAAAGCTGGAGCGAATTTTTTCGATGCCGGGGATGGGGGTGAGTTGTTCTAAGATGAACTTCTCAAGCGCCGTGATGTCGGCCACCGCCACGCGAATCAAATAGTCGCTGTCGCCTGTCATCAAGTAGCACTCCATCACCTCATCGTGTTCGATGATGCGTTGCTCAAACTCAGCCAAGGCTGACTTGGACTGCTCTTTCAAACTGATCGAGATGAACACAGACAAGGTCAATCCCACAGGTTTGGGGTTGACCAAGGCCACATAGCGGTCGATCACCCCCGAAGCCTCCAGCGCTTTGACGCGAGTCAGGCAGGGTGAGGGCGACAGGTGGACCCTGCGTGCGAGCTCAACATTGGTCAGCGAGCCGTCTTTTTGAAGCTCAGTCAGAATGCGCAGATCTATCGCATCGATATTCATTTTGTGCCATTAAGTGATTGATTCAAGACATTTTATGCCGTTGAAGTATGAATTTATCGAATAAACGATAACCTATGTCGTGGCTTCTTTTATACAGTAGGGCGCATGACAGACCATAGCCTTCACCCTTTCTTGGCCGCTGCCAGCGACGATGTCGACCCTTTTGAAACAGCCGAGTGGCGCGAGGCCTTTTTGTCGCTCGTGGCCACCCACGGCCCCGAGCGGGCGCGTTTCATCTTGGACAACTTGGTGCAACTGGCCAACACCTCCAAGGTGCAGTGGCAACCCGAGTTGGCCACGCCCTACGTCAACAGCGTGGCAGTGGAGCAGCAGCCGGCGTTTCCGGGCGATTTGGCCATGGAAGAGCGCTTGGGTTCGCTGATGCGCTGGAACGCGCTGGCCATGGTGGCCAAAGCCAATGCCGCGTATGGCGAATTGGGCGGCCACATTGCCAGCTACGCCAGCGCCGCCGATTTGTTTGAGGTGGGCTTCAACCACTTCTTCCAGGCGCGCAACAGCGCGCATGGGGGGGACTTGGTGTTCTTTCAGCCGCACAGCGCACCCGGCGTGTACGCACGTGCCTTTTTGGAAGGGCGTTTGAGTGAGGCCGACCTGTCGCACTACCGCCAAGAGCTCACAGCCCCCGAGGGCGTGCGTGGTTTGAGCAGTTACCCGCACCCCTGGCTGATGCCCGATTTTTGGCAGTTCCCCACCGGCTCGATGGGCATTGGTCCGATCAGCTCGATCTACCACGCGCGCTTCATGCGCTATCTCACGCACCGTCAGTTGCAAGATTGCAGCGCACGCAAGGTGTGGGGCGTGTTTGGCGATGGCGAGATGGATGAGCCCGAGAGCATGAGCGCTCTCACGCTCGCCTCGCGTGAAAAGCTCGACAACTTGGTGTGGGTGGTCAACTGTAATTTGCAGCGCTTGGACGGCCCGGTGCGCGGCAACGGTCGGATCATTGACGAATTGGAGCGCTTGTTCCGAGGTGCGGGCTGGCACGTGATCAAACTGGTGTGGGGCAGCGATTGGGATGGCTTGTTTGCCCGCGATGTGACGGGTGCCTTGGTGCGTGCCTT
>CAIMWY010000159.1 GCA_903845315.1 uncultured Burkholderiales bacterium | reverse complement strand
TGCCCTCTTTGGATCGACGCCAGCGCCGGCCAAACGACGGATACCATACTGACTGAGGCGGAACGAATCAGGGACGGTCACGGCTCACTAAAGCTGATCGTGGTCGATTACCTCCAATTAATTCGCGGAGGCCGCAACAAGGGCGAAAGCCGCGAAGAGGAAATTGCTCGAGCATCCGGCGGCCTGAAACAACTCGCCAAGCATCTCTCTTGCCCGGTCCTTTCAGCATCACAACTTAACGAGGCTGGTCAAACCCGCGAAAGTCGCGCAATCGCGCAAGACGCGGATTCCCTGCTCATCATCGAAGATGACGGCATCCGCGTCGCCAAGCTCCGCAACGGCGAGCGCGGCGGATTGCTGTCGCCAAACTCGTTGAGGTAGACCTCCATCACGGCCAGGCACACGTCCAAACCAATCATGTCGGCCAAGGCCAAGGGGCCAATCGGTTGGTTGCAGCCCAGCTTCATGCCGGCGTCAATGTCTTCGGGCGTGGCCAGACCTTCGGCCAGCACAAACAGGGCTTCGTTGATCATCGGCACCAAGATGCGGTTGACCACAAAGCCGGGGGCGTTCTTCACCGTGATCGGGCTCTTGCCCAGGCGGGTGGCCAGCTCGTGCACGGCATCGTGGGTGGCGTCGCTGGTTTGCAAGCCTCGGATGATTTCGACCAAGGCCATCATGGGCACGGGGTTGAAAAAATGCATGCCAATGAAGCGGTCTGCGCGTTGTGTGACGGCGGCCAATTTGGTGATCGAAATCGATGAGGTGTTCGATGCCACGATCACGTCGGCGCCTAACAGGGCGTCGACTTGTTTCAAGATCTTGACCTTGAGTTCGTAGTTCTCGGTGGCGGCCTCGATCACCAGTTGCGCGCCTTTCAGGTCGTCGTAGTTCGTGCTGCCTTGGATGCGACCCAAAGCTGCGGCTTTGTCGGCTTCGGTGATTTTTTCTTTCTTGATCAGACGGTCCAAACTGCCCGCGACGGTGGCCATGCCTTTGGCCACCGAAGCCTGCGAGATGTCGACCATGACCACGTTCACGCCTGAGACGGCGCAGGCCTGCGCAATGCCATTGCCCATGGTGCCGGCGCCGATGATGCCTACGGTTTGGATGCTCATTGAAATTTCCCTTTGTGACTTGGATGCAATACCAAGAATATTAGCGGCTCAAAGGTTGCGATTGGCTGACGCCCTGGGCTTGCTGTGTCGTGCTCACGCTTTGAAACGCTTTTGCGTCAGGTGCAGCGCTATGCGCCAAGCCACCACGGCGTAAAGCGCCAACACGCCCAAATGCAGCAGCGGCTGAGCAGGCCATTGGTCCAAGAACAGCGGACGCACCAAGGCAATCGCTTGGGTCAGGGGCAGCCAGGCGGACACCTCGCGCACCAGGTCGGGCAATTGGTCGCGCGGAAAGAACACGCCGCTCAAGAACATCATGGGCGTGAGGAACAGGGTGAAGTAATAGGTGAAAAAGTCATAGCCCTTGGCCAGCGCATTGAAGATCAGCGCAATGCAACTGAAGGTGATACCCACGCACAAAAGAATGGGCCAAGCCGCCAACAACTTCCAGCTGTGGGTGATCCCTAGGCCCATCATCACGCCCAAGATGGCGGTGATGGTGAACAAGGCCTTGAATGCAGCCCACAGCATTTCAGCCAACAGCACATCGCTCAAGCGCATGGGGGCGTTCAAGATGCCGTCCCAGGTCTTTTGCACATGCATGCGTGAGAAGGCTGAGTACAGCGCCTCAAACGTGGCCGCGTTCATGGCGCTCATGCAAATCGAACCACTCGCCAAAAACAAGATGTAGGGCACGTGCTGGCCATCCAGGTTGACGTCGCCCACCAGCGCGCCCATGCCGTAGCCAAAGGCCACCAACCACATCAGCGGCTCGGCAATATTGGCCACCAAGCTGGGAATCGCGAGCTTGCGCCACACCCGTAAATTGCGCAAAAACACCGGCCAAAAACGAAAGTAGGTGTGCATGGCGTCAACCCTCTTGCCGAATCTGGCGCCCGGTCAATTTCAAAAACAAGTCTTCCAAATTGGCCGGGCGGTGCAGGGTGCGCAGACCGCTGTGATTGGCCAAGGCTTGCAGCAGCGGCCCTGCTTGGTGGGTGTAGAAAAACACCGTCTCACCGCTGGTCTCTACCCGTTGCGCCAAGTCCTTGAGGGGGCTGTTCACCAGGTTCACGGCGCCGTTACCAAACACCTCCACCACATCGGGCTCGAGGTGTTGGGCAATCAAATCGCGTGGTGTGCCTTCGGCAATTTTTTTGCCATGGTCGAGCACCAAGAGCCGATGGCACAAGCGCTCAGCCTCGTCCATGAAGTGGGTGGTCAGCAAAATCGATTTGCCTTGTTGCAGCAGTTGCTGCAAACGCTCCCACATCAGGTGGCGCGCTTGCGGGTCGAGCCCGGTGGTGGGCTCGTCGAGCAGCAGCAAGTCGGGGTTGTTGATGAGGGCGCGCGCCAAACTCAGGCGGCGCTTCATGCCCCCTGACAGCTCGCCGGGCTTGGCGTCGGCCTTATGGGTCAAGGCGGCAAAGTGCAGCAACTCAGGAATGCGCGCCTGGAGCTCGGCTTGTCTCAGGCCAAAGTAGCGGCCAAACACCCGCAAGTTCTCGGCACAGGTGAAGTCCGGGTCGAGGGTGTCAAACTGGCTCACCACACCAATGCGCGCTTTGATGGCCAAGTCATCCTGCGGCATAGTCAGCCCAAAGGCTTGCACCGTGCCGCTGTCTGGCGTGGCCAGTCCCAAGCACATGCGCAGCGTGGTGGTTTTGCCCGCCCCGTTGGGGCCAATCACCCCGAGGCATTCGCCGGGTGCGATGCGAAACGACACATCGTTGACCACGTCCTGGCCGCCGTAGCGTTTCATCAAATGCTGACATTCAAACAGAGGCTTCATACCAAACATTGTGCCCGTGCATCATGACGCACGCACGCACGGAGGCAGGCACGCAGGCAGATGGCGTGGCTGGTAGGCGATGCAGAGTTCCCTGTGGCCATGGAGAACCCGCTCTGTCACCACCTAAAATCCGGGCGATGACCGAAACCCTCACCGTGCTCCTGCAATACCTGCTGCCCAAACAAGCCTTGACCATGTTCGCAGGCTCTGTGGCCCGTGCCCAGGGTGGGCGTTTCACCCATGCCTTGATTCGTTGGTTCGTGCGGCGCTACCAAGTCCATATGGACGAGGCCGCGCAGCCCGACATCACGCACTACGCCAGCTTCAACGACTTCTTCACCCGCGCCCTCACACCCAGCGCGCGCCCCTTGGCCGCTGCTGACTTTGTCTGTCCGGTGGACGGGGCCATCAGCCAACTCGGACGCATCGAGGGCGACCAGATTTTTCAAGCCAAAGGCCACCACTACAGCACCCAAGCACTGGTGGGTGGCGATGCAGCTTTGGCCGCGCAGTTTGTGGATGGCGACTTTGCCACTCTCTACCTCAGCCCCAAGGACTACCACCGCATCCACATGCCCAGCCCGGGGCGCTTGCGCCGCATGGTCCATGTGCCGGGGGACTTGTTCTCGGTCAACCCAGCCACTGCACGCGGTGTGCCTGGCTTGTTCGCACGCAACGAGCGCGTGGTGTGTGTGTTCGACATGCCGGCGCTCGAAGGTGCCAAGCCGCAGCAGTATGTGTTGGTGCTGGTGGGTGCCACCATCGTGGGCAGCATGGCCACGCCTTGGCATGGTGTGGTCAACCCGCCGCGTCCAGGCAAGGTGCGTGAGTGGACGTATGACGACCAAGACCTGAGCCTGCATCAGGGCGAAGAAATGGGCCGCTTCTTGCTGGGCTCTACCGTGGTGTTGCTGTGGCCCAAGAACACCATTGCACTCAACCCAGCGTGGCAAGCGGCGCAGGGTGTGCGTTTGGGCGAAAAGATGGGTGACGCGGCTTACTGAAACGCCACTTCCGCAAAGCTGCGCAGCTTACGGCTGTGCAGTTGTGCAGGCCCTTGTTGGCGCAACAATTCAATGGCGCGCATGCCAATGCGCAGGTGTTGGTCTACCCGCTCGCGGTAAAAGTGGTTGGCCATGCCTGGCAGTTTGATTTCACCGTGCAAGGGCTTGTCGCTCACGCACAGCAAGGTGCCGTAGGGCACCCGAAACCTGAAACCATTGGCGGCAATGGTGGCGCTTTCCATGTCCAGTGCGACTGCACGACTTTGGCTGAAACGGCGCTGCGGTGTGTTGTCGGGCAACAGTTCCCAGTTGCGGTTGTCGGTGCTGGCGACGGTACCGGTACGCAAAATGCGCTTCAGTTCTGCGCCATGGCATTGCGTCACGTCTTTCACCGCTTGCTCCAGTGCTACTTGGATTTCGGCCAACGCTGGAATCGGCACCCACAGCGGCAGCTCTTCGTCCAGCACATGGTCTTCGCGCACATAGCCGTGGGCCAACACATAGTCGCCCAGCTGCTGTGTGTTGCGTAAGCCCGCGCAGTGGCCCAGCATCAGCCAGGCGTGTGGGCGCAACACCGCAATATGGTCGGTGATGTTTTTGGCGTTGGCCGGCCCCACGCCAATGTTGACCATGCTGATGCCCCCGTGCCCTGGGCGCACCAGGTGGTAGGCCGGCATTTGCGGCAAACGTGGCGGCGCTTTGCCCAGTGCATCGTTGGCCTGGACGTCCAAACCCACGCGACGCGTCACCACATTGCCGGGTTCCACAAACGCCACGTAGTCGCTGTTCGGATCTTGCATGGCCGCGTGCCCGAGGCGCACAAACTCGTCAATGTAGAACTGGTAATTGGTGAACAGCACGTAGTTCTGAAAATGCTCGGGGCTGGTGCCGCTGTAGTGGCGCAGGCGTTGCAGCGAATAGTCCATGCGTGCTGCGGTGAACAAAGCCAGCGGCTGGTGCTCACCTGGCGCTGACTCAAACGTGCCGTTGGCAATGCCGTCGTCCATGGCTGTGAGGTCGGGCAGGTCAAACACTTCGCGCATTTGCTGGCGCCGCTCAGCACCCATCTCGCCTTCAATGTGGTCGTTCTCGGCAAACGAAAAATGCACCGGGATCGGCTGATGGCTCAATCCCACTTCCAGGGGCACACCGTGGTTTTGCAGCAGCAAGCGAAACTGTTCACGGTAATAGTCGGCAAACAAATCAGGCCGCGTCAAGGTGGTCTCGTAGCGGCCGGGCTCGGCCACAAAGCCATAGCTCAGGTGTGCGCTGTCGCTGTTTTTTTGCAGCGCACCGTGTTGGGTGTGGATACGCACAAACGGGTAATAGGCGCGCACCCGCTGCGAGAAATCTTGCCCTGCCACAAACTGCTTCATGGCCAAACGCAGGTGGTCTAGGCTGGTTTGGTACAGCGCCTGCACTTGGGCCAGGGCGCTGTCGGCGTCGGAGTGACGGGTGGGGGCGATGAAGGGGGGGCGAATGCTCATGCCCCGATATTACCGATTACATGTTGCGCCGATACTGCCCACCCACCTCAAACAACGCATGGGTGATTTGACCGAGTGAGCACACGCGCACCGCGTCCATCAGCACTTCAAACACGTTGGCGTTGTCGATCACGGCTTGTTGCAGGCGTTTGAGCTGCATCTGGGCTTGGGCCTTGTGGCGGCTGTGGAAGTCGTTCAAGCGGTGCAGCTGGCTTTGCTTTTCTTCATCGGTGGAGCGGGCCAACTCGAGCTTGTCCATCACCTGCTCGCCGTTGGGGTTGCGGAAGGTGTTGACGCCAATGATGGGCAGCTCGCCGGTGTGCTTGAGCATTTCATAGGTCATCGACTCGTCTTGAATCTTGCCGCGTTGGTAGCCCGTCTCCATGGCGCCCAACACACCGCCGCGGTCGGCGATTTTTTCAAACTCGGCCAGCACGGCTTCTTCCAGCAACTCGGTCAACTCGTCGATGATGAAGGCGCCTTGGCTCGGGTTTTCGTTTTTGGCCAGGCCCCACTCGCGGTTGATGATGAGCTGGATGGCCATCGCGCGCCGCACCGAGTCTTCGGTGGGTGTGGTGATGGCTTCGTCAAACGCGTTGGTGT
>CAIMWY010000158.1 GCA_903845315.1 uncultured Burkholderiales bacterium | reverse complement strand
GCCTGCGCCTTCGAGGGAGTTGTTGCTCAAAGCGGCCACCAGCAAGGCGCCATAGAGCAAACCGCACGGCATCAAGGCCCACAACATGCCCAGCAGCATGGGGCCGCCGCGTTGCAGCTTCAAGTGCGCCGTCAGGTCCTGGACTTTGTGCCACACGCTGCGACCTACGCCATCGAGCCACAGCGGCTGCTCAGCACGCCACAGCAGCAAGCCACCGATCAAAAAAGCAAGAATATGAAACAAGGTCCAGACCGGACGAAACACCGCCGACTGCGTGCTCAGCCAGCCCACGCCTTGCAGGGTGGATGCAGCCAGTGCGCCCAAGATGCTGTAGCCCACCATGCGACCCAATTGAAACAACAGCATGGCACGGGTGTCACGCCCTGGGCCTACGCCTTGCTTTTGCGCGGCACGCCCAATGCCAGCACAAGCCGCCCCGCACATAGCCAAGCAGTGTGGCCCGCCCGCCAACCCCATCAGGAGTGCGGTGAGGGCCAGGGTGGAGTTCATCAAATGATTTTAGAGAATCTCGCGCGGGTTCGGTCGGTCTGCAAGTATTTGTCAAACACCATGGCCACGCCACGCACAAAGAACCAACCCAGTTCGGTCACTTGTATGCCGCCGTCATCTACCGTCACCAAGCCCTGTTCTTGCATGCCTGCCAAGGTTTGCAACTCGGTCGCGAAGTACTTTTTGAAATCCATCAAATGCGCCACCTCCACCGATTCAAACAGCACATGGCCTTGGCACATCAAGCCCATGATGACGGTGCGGCGCACCAAGTCGTCGCGCGACGAGGCCAAGCCCCGCTCCACCGGCAAACGCCCTTGGTTGAGCAAGTCGTAGTAGGCGTCCAGGGTTTTGACGTTTTGGCTGAAAGTGGCCCCCACATGGCCAATGGCGGAGACGCCCAAGGCAATCAAGTCGCAGTCGGGTTGGGTGCTGTAGCCTTGGAAATTGCGGTGCAAGCGGCCTTGGCGCTTGGCCACAGCCAGTGCGTCGTTGGGCAAGGCAAAGTGGTCCATGCCCACATACACATAACCTGCGCCCATGAGCACACGCAAAGCGCTCGAGAGCATGGCCAATTTAGCGCTGCCAGGTGGCAACTCTTGGCTGTGAATGCGGCGCTGAGGCTTGAAACGCTCAGGCAAATGTGCATAGCCATACAAGGCAATGCGATCTGGCCGCAACTCCACCACTTGGGCCAAGGTGCGTTCAAAAGACTCCGGCGTTTGCTTGGGCAAACCGTAAATCAGGTCGACATTGACCGAGTCAAAGCCCAGGCTGCGAGATTCAGCCACCAAGTCAAACACCTGGGCCGCGGGTTGAATTCGGTGCACGGCTTTTTGCACCTCTGGGTCAAAGTCTTGCACCCCAAAGCTCAGACGGTTAAAGCCCAGCTGAGCCAAGGTGGCCAAGCGCGCCGCTGTGACGGTGCGTGGGTCTACCTCGATGGAGTATTCGCCGCCGGGCGCAAAGGTGAAGTTGCGCCGAAGCATGGCCATGAGGGCGCGCAATTCATCATCACTCAAAAAAGTTGGGCTACCGCCGCCCAAATGCAACTGCGACACGGTCTGTCCTGAACCTAGGTGCGCCACATTGAGGGCGACTTCGCGTTCTAAGTAACGCAAGTATTCAGTTCCTCGCTCATGGTGCTTGGTGATGATCTTGTTGCAAGCGCAGTAGTAGCACAAGGCTTCGCAAAACGGAATGTGAATGTACAAAGACAGTGGGTAGGCTTTGACGGCCACGCCTTCTCGTCGTTGCTCCAAGGCTTGCAGGTACTCTTTTTCACCAAAAGCCTCGACAAATCGATCTGCCGTTGGGTAGGACGTGTACCTTGGACCAGAAACATCGTAGCGACGCAACAGCTCAGGACTTATCACTTCCGCATTCACATTGGTGTGTTTGTAGGTATTGTTAACTGTCATAGGTTCACCATCGTGTTTACGTCTGATAATGTGCACTCTTGCAGGTCTTCTCACCTTGACCTGCATCAACCACCATGCCACTTCTGCCCTATGAGTATTCCTAGCATCAAAGTCGCTTGCTCCAACTGCAACTTGCGCGAGTTGTGTATGCCCTTGGGCCTCAACACTGAAGAGTTGCAACGCATTGACGACATCGTGGCAACACGTCGACGTATTCCAAGAGGCGAGAGCCTATTCAGAAACGGTGAAAAGTTTTCGGCCCTGTACGCCATTCGCACCGGGTTCTTCAAAACCTGTGTGTCCTCGGAAGATGGCCGCGATCAAGTGACCGGCTTTCAAATGGCTGGCGAAATCATTGGCCTAGACGGCATCGTGAGCGATTTACACACCTG
>CAIMWY010000157.1 GCA_903845315.1 uncultured Burkholderiales bacterium | reverse complement strand
GGCACTGGCAAGTGCGCCTTGGGGTCAAACTCTTTGCCCTTCACATGCAAGTTAATCTTTTGATTGCCATACTTGAAGGCTTTTCGAGTGACGGGCGGCGTTCCGCCTACAAAGCTTTCCAAACTCATGCCCATGATTCGGGTGTAAAAGTCTACGCATGCGGTTTCATTGGCAGTCGTCAGAACTAAGTGGTCTAGATGGTCAATCATTTGGCGTTTTGAATCAGATTAGAGGCTGAGGATGTTATATTTTTAACTCAAATTCAAAGCGCATCCATCAAGGTAAACCATTGAGCCCTGAAATACTGTCAAATTTGCAAACTTGGGTGGGTCGCTCGCAGACCTTGACGGACCAAATCACCATGGCCCCCATGCGCGGCCTCAGTGCCACGCTTGACCGCAACGACCCCGAACCCAAGTTGGGCGATGCATTGCCCCCTGTATGGCATTGGCTGTATTTTTTGCCGCACACCCAGCAAAGCGAGCTTGGGCCCGATGGGCATGCTGCAAAAGGTGGCTTCTTGCCGCCTGTGCCTTTGCCTAGAAGAATGTGGGCAGGCAGCCGTTTTGAATGGCACACACCCATTTGTGTGGGCGACACCATTGCGCGCACCTCTAGCGTTCAATCTGTTCAGCACAAAGTTGGAAAGAGTGGCGACTTGGTCTTTGTGAAGGTGCTTCACGAATTGCGCAATGGCGCTCAATTGTGTTTGAGTGAAGAACACGACATTGTTTACAAGTCGGCACCGCTTGAAAATGAAGCGGCTTCACAGCCTGCGCCTGCTTCGAAACTGCTTGTGCCTGAGCTTGCACTTTGGCAGCGAGAAGTTGTGCCTGACGACGTTTTGCTTTTCAGATACTCAGCGCTGACTTTCAATGGCCATCGCATTCATTACGACCGGTCTTATGTCACAGAACAAGAGGGCTATCCTGGTTTGGTGGTGCATGGGCCGCTGATTGCCACGCTGTTGGTAGATTTGTTAAGACGACATACACACAAATCCTTGAAGAAATTTGAATTCAAAGCTGTGCGCCCAAGCTTTGAATGCGCTGACGGACGCTCCATCCATTTGAGCGCGCAAACCAAAGACAACAAACATGTTAGTTTGTGGGCGCAAGATCACGAAGCGTATCTGACCATGCAAGCCACTGCAGAATTGAATTGATCCAAATGACACACGCCATTCCCAAGCCCGACGTCCATCAACCCTTGCGCGAAGCATTGCGCGATATGTGCAAAAGCTTTGACTCGAAATACTGGCAAGAAGTAGACGAAGCCCGCGGCTACCCCGAACAATTTGTCAAAACCTTAACCGATGCCGGATGGATGGCCGCACTCATCCCCACTGAAAACGGTGGCTCTGGATTGGGCTTGGCTGAAGCTTCCGTCAACATTGAAGAAATCAATTTGTCCGGCGGCAACGCCGGATCGTGCCATGGTCAGATGTACAACATGGGTACCTTGCTAAGGCATGGCTCAGATTTACAAAAGCAAACTTACT
>CAIMWY010000156.1 GCA_903845315.1 uncultured Burkholderiales bacterium | reverse complement strand
GTCTAATGGCAGGAAACTGCCCTCATCTTCAAGCTAAATCTCTTTCAACAATCGATTCAATCTCTGTCCACTCTTTGTCAGTAAAGAGCCTCGATCTGGTGTGAAAGGCTTTGCCAGTATTACCCTCTAAACAAAAGGTTCCTACGCTGCCTTCGATGACATCCAAAATGAGTTGGGTGTGTTTCCAGTATTCGTATTGCAGCTTACCGATATAAAACGGTACGCCGCCTACATCGCCCAGTTTGACATCGTAGGTGTTGACGCCGACCGAAAATTGACCCCCTCAACAACATTGATCCATAAAAAATAGGCGAGAATTTCTCTGATGTCGTCGTCTAAGTCTGCGTTACGCAACAGTCATTCCCATCTGAGTTTTGGCATGGTGTTTGTGCGTGGACTGCTCTCGGGTCTCAAACGCAAAGGCATCGCGTTTGACCATTGGTTGCGCGCGGTGGGCATTGATCCGGAAAAGCTCAATGACAACGACTCAACTGTCACTGCGCACCAGTATGCCGAGTTGTTCCGCATGTTGATCCGTGATTTGAACGACGAAGGCGTGTGCTTGCTGAGTCGTCCGCTCAAGCCTGGTTCATTCGAGCTACAAATGCGTTCGACCCTCGAAGCCGACACCTTAGAGGGGGCCATCAAGCGCGTCGTGCACGTGCTGCGCTTGCTCAATGACGATTTGGAATTTGTTTTTCGCCAAGAAGACGGCTTGGCCGGTGTGGAGCTGCATTTTCACCACGCTGATACCGAAAAAAACCCATTTGTTCACGAGCAATTTCTGCGCATTTATTGGCGTGCATTTGCTTGGTTAGTGGGTGGCAATTTACCAGCGGAGCGCTTTGACTTTGCATTTTCTCGACCGAGTTATTGCGAAGGCTATGGGCGGATTTTTCCAGCACCTTGGCGGTTTGATGCGCCGCACAGTGCCATGTGGTTTTTGGCCGACCGCATGCGCTATCGAGCTTGCCGTGACAAGGATGCCCTGCGTACATTTGTGGCCAACAGTCCTGTCAATGTCATCTTGCCGCGCCGCGACTTGGGCTACAGCGAGCGCGTCAGGGTGCATTTGAGCCGATCCATCCCCGCGTGGCCCGACCTCGAGGCCACCGCAGCTGCCATGAACATGTCGGTCAGCTCCTTGCAGCGCCACATGGTGGCCGAAGGCACCACATTTCGCGAATTGCGAGATCAGCTTCGACGCGACATTGCCATCTTCAGGCTCAACACCAGCGAGGTATCGCTGATCCAGTTGGCAAGCGATTTGGGCTTTGCCGATGCGGCCGTGTTTCAACGTGCCTTCAAAAGCTGGACTGGCTATCCCCCCGGCCAATACCGACGCACTGGCAAAAGCAACGACAACTGACCCGGGCATGGTCAGTTGAGCGGGCCGGCCTATCCGGGCAATCCCTGATGTCAGGATGATTTGCGGTTTTTTGCAACTCTTTTGCACACTTTAGCCATCGAAGCGCTGGGCATTCGCTCCTACCATCGCAAAAAAACAAATCGGTCACGGAGACAACCATGCACCCTGCGGCACAACTGCTGCATCAACGCTCTGCCGTCACGGCGATAGGCCCGCTGCTTGAGGCTAAGAACATCACCTTGCGCTTTGGAGGAGTGGTGGCCTTGAGCGATGTGTCGATTGAGGTTGGCCACGACGAACTGGTGGCCCTGATCGGCCCCAATGGTGCAGGCAAGAGTTCTTTACTGAATGTGCTGTCGGGTTTTTACAAGCCCAGTGAAGGCCAGGTGGTGTTTGACCAACAAAACATCACCCACAAACCGGTCCATCGCATTGCCCAAGCCGGTTTGGCGCGAACCTTTCAAGGCACCCACCTGTTGCCCCGCATGAGCGTGCTCGACAACATCATGGTTGGGCGCTACATGCACATGCACACCAGTCTGTTGTCCGCCTTTATGTATTACCCCTTTGCCAACCGCGAAGAGACCGAGCACCGCGCTTTTGCAGAAGAAATTTTGGATTTTCTAGAGCTCGAACACCTACGCCACCAGCCTGTGGGTACCTTGGGCTACGGCATTCGCAAGCGGGTGGACTTAGGCCGTGCTTTGGCGATGCAGCCTCGCATGTTGTTGCTGGACGAGCCCATGGCTGGCATGAACACTGAAGAAAAAGAGGACCTTGCGCGTTTCATCTTGGATGTTCGCGATGCTCAAAAAATCCCCGTCGTTTTGGTGGAGCACGACATGGGCGTTGTGATGGATGTGGCCGATCGGGTGGTTGTGTTGAACTTTGGCTGCAAGATTGCCGATGCCAACCCCACGCAAATTCAGCAAGACCCAGAGGTGATTTCAGCTTATTTGGGAGAAAGCACTTGAACGAGCCCGTCATGCTTCCTCAGACCTTGCCTCAGTGGTTAGTGCACCGGGCTAAGCTTCAAGCGCACGACATTGCGCAGCGGCACAAGCGAGATGGCATCTGGCGTGAATTTTCTTGGCAAGACATTTGGCTGGAGGTGCGTGAGATCGCCTATGGCCTGTTGGCCCAAGGCGTCCGGCGAGGACAGACCGTTTTACTGATTGGCGAGAACCGGCCTGAAATGTACTGGGGCGAGTGGGCGGCCATGTGCATCGGTGCCAAAACCGTTGCGCTCTATCCCGATGCCACCGAGTCCGAGTTGGAATACGTGGTGCAAGACGCGCAAGTGGTTTGTATTTTTGCGGAAGACCAAGAGCAGGTCGATAAAGCCTTGCCCATCGCCCAGCGCCATACCCAGGTGCAAACGATCGTTTGGTGGGAGCCCGGTGGCTTGTGGAGTTACCAAGATGCGATCTTGTCCAACTGGGACGCGCTCAAACTTTCCGGCGAAACCTTGCGTGCAGCCCAACCAAGGTGGGTGGATGAAGAGGTCGACAAGGGGCAAGGCCTAGACATTGCGTTGCTGTCTTACACCTCGGGCACTACCGGCAAACCTAAGGGGGTGATCTCAACCCACCGCTGGTTACTGCACAACGCCCAAATCCTCGCAGACACCTTGCAGGTTCCGGCGTACTGCGAGTACTTGTCTTACCTGCCGTTGGCTTGGGCCACCGAGCAATGGGTGGGCATTTCCATGGGCTTGTTGCGCCCGATGCGCATCAACTTCGCAGAGCAGCCAGATCAGATTCAAGAGGCCATCCGCGAGATTGCCTGTGAGTTGGTGTTCTTTGGGCCACGTCAATGGGAAAGTCTGGCCGCCAAAGTCCATGCCCGCATGCTCGATGTTGCGCCCTGGCGGCGTCGATTGGTGGAGTGGGCACTCCACCTTGGACAACGCATCCGAGCGCCGCGAAAGAACGAGCCCGAGGTGACCTGGATGGACCATGCGTTGCTGCCCATCGCAGAGTTGCTGGTGCTGTTGCCTTTGCGCGAACAGCTTGGGCTCAAGCGCACCCGCATCGCCATGAATGGCGGCGCGGCTTGCTCACCAGACATCTTCCGCTTCTTTGCTGGCATGGGCGTGCTGTTGCGCGCCGCCTATGGTTGCAGTGAGTTCGGTGTGATCAGCGTGCACCAAGAATCACGGGTCGATCCTGAAACCATTGGCTCCGCGGTCACCCAAGGCAACGCGTGGGGCCCGGGTGTGGCGTGGCGCATCAGTGCCGAAGGCGAGCTTCAGGTGCGCGATGGTCCGGGTTTTTCTGGGTACTGGGGCATGCCTGAAAAAACTGCCGAAAAAAGAGACGGTGATTGGTTTTGCACCGGCGATGCCGTTGGATTGCTTGATGAAGGCCCACAACTCATCTACTACGACCGCGTTGACCATATGAGCCGATTGGCCGATGGCGCGCGCTTTTCCAAACAGTTCATCGAGGTGCGTCTGCGGTTTTCGCCTTATATCCGTGAGGTGGTGGTCTTGGGGGACGAACGGCGTGACGCTGTGACCGCCTTGATCAACATCGACAGCGAGGTGTTTGGTCGATGGGCCGAGCACCAGGGCGTGAGCTTCACCACCTTCACCGATTTGTCTCAGCGCGATGAGGTGATTGAAGAAGTCGCCAAAGCCATTGAAGCGGTGAATCGGCATTTGCCGGTGCAGGCGCGGGTGCGGCATTTCGCCAATTTTCCAAAAGAGCTCGATCCCGATGAGGGCGAGCTCACGCGCACACGCAAACTCAAACGTGACTTCATTGAAGAGCGTTACCAAGCCATCATCGAGGGCATGTATGCACGCCGCGACCAGGTGTCAATTGACATTCCCGTGCGCTACCAAGACGGCCAGGTGAGCTCCCTTGCGGCGCAGGTGAAGATCCGCAGCCTGTCGAGCCCGGTAAAGGAGTCACTGGCATGATGGATTTCATCAACTATGTGCTCAATGGCCTGTTATTGGGGCAGTTTTATGCTCTGCTGTCCTTGGGTTTTGTCGTAATTTACCGCGCCAGCAAGGTGTTCAACTTTGCCCAAGGTGAGTTGATGCTGTTGGGCGCCTACACCATCTGGACTTTGACCATTTCCATGGGCTTGCCCATCTGGGCGGTGATTCCTTTGTCTTTTGTGATGGCCGCCGTGTATGGTTGGCTGATTGAACGTTTGTTCTTTGAGCGACTCATTGGTGAGTCGGTGTTCTCGATGGTGATGGTCACGATCGGCTTGGTCATTTTGTTGCGCGGCGTGGTGCTGGTCATCTGGGGCGCGGGAGACCGATCGTTCCCTGCCATTCTTCCGGTGACGTCAGTGATTTGGGGCGACTTGATCCTGCCGTCCTCTTTGCTGATTGGGGCGGGCTTGACGCTGGCCTTCACCTTGGGGCTGTCGTACTTCTTCAACCACACACGCCTGGGCCTGACGCTGACCGCTGTGGCCGAAGAACCCACCATTGCGATGTCGCTGGGCATCTCTGTCAAACGCGCGGTGATCTTTGCATGGATGCTGGGTACGGCCATTGCTACGGTGGGGGCCATCGTGTTTTTGAGCGGTCGATCGCTCACGGTTCAAACCGCCGATGTGGCCTTGGCCGCGTTACCGGTGGCCTTGCTGGCCGGCCTCGAGTCCATCATGGGTTTGATGTTAGCCGGGGCAGTGGTGGGCATCGTGC
>CAIMWY010000155.1 GCA_903845315.1 uncultured Burkholderiales bacterium | reverse complement strand
GCCACGCTTTGGCCTTTGCCCGATGAGCTCATCACCGGCTTGATCACCACCGGAAACCCAATCGCTTCGGCTTGTGCCAGCAGCTCTTGGGCCGACTCGGCATAGCTGAATTGGGCGGTACGCACGCCCAGACCCACGGCCACGTCGCGGATGCGGTCGCGGTTCATGGTCAGGTTGGCGGCGCGTGCGCTGGGGATCACTTCAAAGCCTTCTTGCTCCACCTCCAGCAGCACCTCGGTGCGGATGGCTTCGATCTCGGGCACGATCAAGTCGGGCTGGTGCTGCGCAATGGCGGCGCGCAAGGGCGCTTCCTCGAGCATGTTGAACACGCAACTCTCGTCGGCCACCTGCATGGCGGGTGCGCCCGCGTAACTGTCGCAGGCCACCACGTGGCAGCCGAGGCGTTTGGCGCTGATGACAAATTCTTTGCCGAGTTCACCCGAGCCGAGGAGGAGGATTTTTTTCATGTTGCGTGTCTGAAGAAAAGATCAATCCTGAATTATTGACTGCAGCCCCAGTGGGCTCGTATACAGCCGCAGGCAAGTAGGCAGCAAGCAACAGGCAAGCAGGCAGCAAGCAACAGGCAGCGTCACCGCACGCAGTAAAAGTAGACCTCTTGGTAGTTGACATCTTCGGGGTGGCGAACAGGGGTGGGGTTGCGCGTGTCAGGTGACAACACATGGCTATTGGCCATGGCCCAGAGTTTATGGTCGAGCGACACACCACCGCTCCAGTCGCCCAAGACCGACAAGTACTCGTATTCTTTTTCGCTGGGTAAGCGCGCCTTGATCATGGTGCAGGCCTCTTCAGCAATTTTTGGGGTTGGCGCTTTGTTGATCGAGCTCCCTGGCGCGCCTACCAACACCAAGAAGCGTTCGCCCATGGCAATCACGGTGGGAAAACTGGTGCGCTGAAAGTGCCGCACCATCTGAATGGCAATGTTGCCCATCACCGTCTCGGGCTTGCCCTGGGCCTGAAAGCTCACCGATTCGCCGCGTGGCAGCACCACATGAAGGGTCACCAACAGATCGCCCTTGCAACCCGGCGAGTAGCTGTAGGTGCCCCAGGCAAAGCCTTTGACTCGAGACATTTGCAGCATGTCTGGCGTGTCAAAACGTTTGTTCTCGCGCAAGGCTTCGAGAAAAGCCAAGATCGGTGTGTGGTTGGCAAACTCCAAACGTGTGTTCTCGGGGTTGATGCCTTGCGACACTGCATCGATCGACGCCTTCAGGCTGGCTTCTAGGGTCACGTCCATGCCCTGAGTGGCTGTGGCCATGGCTTTGTTCTTGTCGATCAAGGCATCCACGGTGACCAAAATATTGATCGCGTCTTTGGAGTCCACGCCGACTTGGATCAAGGTCTTGAGTTGGTTGGTGGCTTGGGTTGTCAACTCATTGCGACTTTGCCCGTAGGCATCTTGGTATTGGCACAGGTCTTGTCCCCGCACAAACAACACCGTGGGCCACAGCGTGATTTTTTCAATCGCCAGCGCGCAAGTGCCTGCACACAAGAGCAGGGCAGAGAATATGAGTTTGAACATGGTGTGCCGATCTATCAAGTTAAATCACGCGGCCATCCACCACTTGGATAGTTTTGTCACAGCGTTTTGCCAATTCAGGATTGTGGGTCACAAACAGCACGGTGGTGCCTTGTTCAAGGCTGACACGGCGCAGCAGATCAAACACCGCATCGGCGCTTTTGCTGTCGAGGTTGCCCGTGGGTTCATCCGCCAACAGCAGGGCCGGGTTCATGGCCAGTGCGCGTGCCACGGCCACGCGTTGCTGCTGCCCGCCCGACAGACTGCCTGCCGGTTGATGGGCCCAGGCACTCAGGCCCACTTTGTTGAGCAACTCAGCAGCCCGTGTGGAAATTTCGCTGTTCGGAAAACCGGCCTCACCGAGCAAGGGCATCATCACGTTCTCTTGGGCCGTGAAGGCATTGAGCAGGTGATGGTGTTGAAACACAAAACCTATGGCGTGACCACGCAAGCGCGTCAGCGCGTGGTCGTCTAGGCCAGTGGTTTCTTCCCCGCCAATGGCCAAGCGCCCTTGGGTCGGTCGATCGAGCAAGCCGATGATGTTGAGCAAGGTGCTTTTTCCCGAGCCCGAAGGGCCCATGACGGCACAAAACTCTCCGTGTGCCAAGTTCAGGTCAATGTGATGCAAGATTTCAATCTCGTTGGACCGCCCCACGTTGAACGATTTGCACACACTTTGCAATTGCACGACCCATGGGGAGGGTGAGACGCCGGGTTTATCCACGAATAGCCACCACAGGGTCAAGACGCGCGGCGCGCATGGCGGGGGCAAAGGAGGCCACTAGTCCCGTCACGGTGGCCAGCAGCAAGGCCGTGGCAAACATCAGGGGTTCAAAGCTCACGGCAAACATCACCGTGCCATCGGGATTGCGTTGCGCTTGCTGCCACACCACCAAGCCCCCCGATCCCAACAGCGAACCCGCCACTGCGCCGCCCAAGCCCAGCACGCCGCCTTGCAGCAAGAAGATGCGCAAAATTTGTCCACGCGTGATGCCCATGGCACGCAAGATGCCGATCTCGCGTGACTTTTGCACCACCGACACCACCAGCACACTGGCGATGCCAAACGCCACCGACAGCCCGACAAACACCCGAATGGCGGTGTTGGCGGTGGTTTGGGCGCTCACCGCGGCAAAGAACTGCTCATTGGTTTTGATCCAACTGTCGGCTTGCACGCCGGTGAGTGCGGTGATGTGGTGCGCCACCACGTCGGCGCTGTAAACGTCGTGCACGGTCACATCGAGGGCTGACACGCCACCGGGCAGGCCGAGCAAGCTTTGGGCTGAGCGCAAGGCCATGAGGGTGGTGCGTGCGTTGACGCCTTTGTTGCCCAAATCAAAAATGCCACTGATAGTGAGAGTATTGGTGCTGCCGTTGGCGGAGGTGACACGCAATTTGTCGCCCACGGACACGCCCAAGTCGCTGGCGAGTTCGGTGCCAATCAAAATGTCGTTGACGGTCACGCGTGCGCTGCCACGCACCATTTTTTCTGGCATGGGCACGATGCGAAAGTACAGATCAGGTTCAATGCCCACCACGCTGATGGCACGACTTGTATCACCCCGCACGACCAAGGCCGATCCATTGGCCGCTGGCGACACCACGCTCACCTCCGGCATGGCACGTATTTGCGCCGCCACACTTTGCCATTGGTCAATGCTCTTGAGCCGTTGCAGCGGCGTTTGAACGATGCTGCCTTGTAAAGTTTCTGTGTCGTTGCCACGCAATGATCTAGCAGCTTCTTTGGGGGGCAGCAATTGAATGTGGGCCTGACCTGTGAGCACACGTTTGACAAAGTTGGCTTGCAGGCCGCTGAGCAGGGCCGACATGAACACAATCACGCCCACCCCAATGGCCACGCCGCCGATGATGAAGGCGGTTTGCACCCGACCTTCGCGTAAAAAGCGCAGAGCGACCAACCATTCGAAAGGCATCCAGCGCGGCAGTGGCAACGGGAATTGAGACGAGCGTGCGTCTGCGTTCATTTCGCCACAAGCTTGGACACGGGACGCACCCGTGCTTTGTCGTTGACCACCAAGGTTGCGTTGGCTAGCACTTGGTCATCGGCAGCCAAGCCTTCGATCACCTCACTCAGTCCTTGGCTGCGAAGGCCCAGCCGAACCGGGGTGCGAAGCGCTTGCCCTTTGACCACCTTGAGTACCCAGGGCGTTTGAGTTTCAAGGTCGTGCACGGCCTCGGTGGGCACCAACACGGCTAGGCTGCGTTGGGCCACGGCGATGTCGACCGACACCGTCATGTCTTGTTTCAGGTAGCCGGGTGGCTGAGGTGCTTGCAGCTTGACCTCGACCGAACCGCGTTGCGCATCAACCCCAGGGTTGATGTAGACCAACGTGGCCGCAAAGCGTTGGTCGGGATAAGCATCGGCCGAGACCCAAGCGGCTTGCCCGAGGTGCAGCAGGTTCAAATGTTTCTCATCAATTTGCACCACCAACTGGGTTTCGCCCGCGGGCGACAAAACCATCAGTACTTTGCCCGGTTGCACCACGTCACCGGTTTCCACTTGGCGGGCAATCAGGGTGCCAGCCGCTGGGGCCCGCACTGTGGCATAACGCAGTCGGGCTGCTGCCAATTCGGCGCCAGCTTGCGCTTGCAGCAAGGCCGAGTCAGCCACCGCCATGTCACTGCCGCCGGCGCGTGCGCTGTTGAGTTGTTGTTGCGCGCCTTTGAGTTGGGCCCGTGCCACTTGTTCGGCGCGTTGGGCTTCGTCCAGGGCTGCTTGTCCGAGAAAACCTTTTCCAAACAGTTCTTGGGTGCGTTGCAGGCCACGCGTGGCCGCATCTTGGTTGGCTTGTGCTTGCGACAAGGTTTGTTCAGCCACCGGGGCTTGCACCTCGCGCAATTGACGTAACTTGGCTTGTGCTTGGATGACGGCCAATTCAGCTTGTCGCAGACTGGCGCGCAGCTCGGCATCTTGCAGTTGAATCAGCACTTGACCGGCGGTGACGTTTTGTCCTTCCTCCACTGGTACGGCCTGCACGGTGCCGGTCAGCTGCACCCCAAGGTCGACACGGTGCGGGCTTTCAATACGCCCGCTGGCCACCACGGTTTGCACAAAATCTCGCTGCACCACCACAGCCACGGGGATGGGTGGGCCCAACAGCCAGCGTTGTCCGCCCCACAGCATTGTTGCTAACAGCGCCAGACCCACAAAAATTTGAAATCGGTAAGAACGCAAGTTTTGGAGCGGGGTCATGGTAAAGATCATGATACGCCCGCATCCACAGGCTACATTCCTTGCATGAGTTCCAAACATTTACCTGGTCGTTCAGAGTTGTCTTTCATTGCCAAGCAAGCCATGGTGGAGCGTGGTTTAGAGCCTGAGTTTCCCCAGACCGCCTTGCACGAGTTGCAAGCCATCACGCATGCTGGGCAAGACAGCGATCCGCGTGTGGTGGACCTCACCGCCTTGGCTTGGTGCTCCATCGACAACGACGATTCGCGTGACCTCGACCAACTCACCGTGGCCGAGGCGATGCCCGAAGGACACACCAAAATTTATGTGGCGGTGGCCGATGTGGATGTGTTGGTGCCCAAAGGCTCTGCACTGGATGGCCATGCCAAGCACAACACCACCTCGGTCTACACCTCAACGCGTGTGTTTCCTATGCTGCCTGAGCGCTTGTGCACCGACCTTACCTCGCTCAATCCGCAGGAAGAGCGTTTGGCAGTGGTGGTGTCGATGGTGATCAATACCAAGGCAGAAATTACCGACAGCCAATTTCTGCGTGCCAAGGTTCTTAACAAAGCCAAGCTGGCCTATGACGCCGTGTCCGACTGGATCGAGGGCGATGGTGATTTGCCCGAACCTGCCCAGCGGGTGGCGGGTATGGACGCGCAATTGCATTTGCAAGACAGCGTGGCTCAGTTGCTGCGAGCGCGCAGACATGCGCAAGGTTCTTTGGAGTTTGAAACCTTGCAACCCCATGCCGTGTTTGAAGGTGAGCGCGTGGTAGCGATT
>CAIMWY010000154.1 GCA_903845315.1 uncultured Burkholderiales bacterium | reverse complement strand
TACGTGGCGCCTAGTTGCAAAGCTAAACCCACCAAATCGATCGGGTTGTCGTTGTTGATGACGCCTTTTTTACTTTTCGAGCCTTTGTCTGCCGTGGCAGAGAACTGGCCTTTGGTGAGTCCGTACACCCCATTGTTTTCAACCAAATAGGCCATGCGAACACCTCGGCGCATCGCATTGGCAAATTGCCCCAAACCGATGGAGGCAGAGTCGCCATCGCCCGATATGCCCAGATAGATCAAGTCACGATTGGCCATATTGGCACCCGTTAGCACCGAGGGCATGCGGCCATGCACAGTGTTAAATCCGTGCGAGGCACCCAAAAAATAATCCGGGGTTTTTGAACTGCAACCAATGCCCGAGAGTTTGGCCACGCGGTGGGGTTCGATGTCAAGTTCCCAGCAGGCTTGGATGATGGACGCAGAGATGGAGTCGTGGCCACATCCTGCACACAGGGTTGAAATACGGCCCTCGTAATCGCGCCGCGTATAGCCTACCTTGTTGGTGGACAAGGTGGGATGGTGCAACGTTGGTTTGGTGATGTAGGTCATGCGGTGATCTCTTTGGTTTTCTTGGGCTTAGAGGTTCTTGTTTTTTTAATTTTTGAACCAATCGCCGAAGCGATGAAACGCGCCGTGATGGGTGTGCCGTCGTAGTGAAGAATTTTGATCAACGATGTACCGTCAAGCTCGAGTTCGGTCGACAGCAAGGTGTGCATTTGGGCGTCGCGGTTTTGTTCGATCACAAAAACTTTTTTATGCGCCTTGATGAAGCTCTTGACGGAGTCGGGAAAAGGGAAAGCCCGCAAACGCATGGCATCGAGTTCGATGCCCGCTTGCCTCAACACATCAAAGGCCTCTTCCATGGCCGGTGCTGTAGAACCAAAATAAATCACGCCGTAAGGTGTCTCTTGCTGCGCTGCCAGCACCACAGGCTGAGGCACCAAGTTGCTCGCCGTTTTGAACTTCATCAACAAGCGCTCCATGTTGTAGATGTAGTCGACACCTTTTTCTGAATAACGTGCATAGGGATCGCGCGTGGTACCTCGGGTGAAAAAGCTGCCTTTTGTGGGGTGCGTTCCAGGAAGTGTTCGCCACGGGATGCCGTCGCCATCCACGTCTTTGTAGCGACCAAAATCTTTGCCGGCTTCTAACTCTTGTGCCGTCATGACTTTCCCGCGATCGAAGCTGGCGTTGGGCTTCCATTCGAAAGGTTCGCATAAACGCTGGTTCATGCCGATGTCCAAATCGGTCATCACAAAGATGGGCGTTTGCAGTCGGTCTGCCAAATCTAGCGCTGCAGCAGAATGCTCAAAACACTCTTGTGGATCTTTGGGGAACAGGAGCACATGCTTGGTGTCGCCATGAGAGGCATAGGCGCAGCAGAGTAAATCTGACTGCTGGGTTCGGGTCGGCATTCCCGTAGAGGGGCCACCACGTTGCACATTGATGATGGTGATGGGAATTTCGGCAAAGTAGGCCAAGCCAATGAACTCTGTCATCAATGAAATGCCCGGGCCTGAGGTTGCGGTGAAAGCACGCGCACCGTTCCACCCTGCCCCGACCACCATGCCAATCGAGGCGAGTTCGTCTTCAGCTTGCACGATGGCGTAGCGGTGTTCACCCGTGACAGGGTCGATGCGAAATTTTTCGCAATACTTTTGAAATGACTCGGCGACCGAGGAGGAAGGCGTGATGGGATACCAAGCCGCCACCGTGGCGCCCCCATACACACAACCCAAGGCAGCAGCACTGTTGCCATCGGTGAAGATTTTGTTGCCCACGGCATCGGCTTGTTGAACGCGCAGGCTAATGGGGAATGGCAAATTCTGTGTGACGTAATCACGCCCCAAATGGAGGGCCTGAACATTGGAGTTGAGCAGCATTTCTTTGCCCTTGTATTGCTCAGCAAATAGTTTTTCAATCACTTGGCTTTCGATGCCCAGCAATACCGACAAAGCCCCCACATAAATGATGTTTTTGAACAACTGGCGTTGGCGCGGGTCAGCGTAGTTGATGTTGCTAATTTCGGTCAGCGGCACGCCAATCACCGTCACATCAGAGCGAAATTTATTGATCGGGATTGGCCTTGTGGAATCATAAAAAACATAGCCCCCCGGGCTGACTTCGGCAATGTCCGCGTCCCAAGTCTGAGGATTCATGGCAACCATCATGTCCACCCAGATCG
>CAIMWY010000153.1 GCA_903845315.1 uncultured Burkholderiales bacterium | reverse complement strand
GCGGCGGTGTTCCGTTGCGTCCGGGTGACGGCATCATCCACAGCTGGCTCAACCGCATGTTGTTGCCCGACACCGTGGGCACGGGTGGCGACAGCCACACACGTTTCCCCATCGGCATCAGCTTCCCAGCCGGTTCGGGCTTGGTGGCGTTTGCCGCTGCCACGGGTGTGATGCCCCTGGACATGCCGGAGTCGGTGTTGGTGCGCTTCAAAGGCAAGATGCAACCCGGTGTGACCCTGCGTGACTTGGTGCATGCCATTCCGTTGTACGCCATCAAGCAAGGCTTGTTGACGGTGGAAAAGAAAGGTAAGAAAAATATTTTCTCTGGCCGCATTCTGGAAATCGAAGGTCTGCCCGACATGAAGGTCGAGCAAGCGTTTGAGTTGTCCGACGCCTCTGCCGAGCGCTCTGCCGCAGGCTGCACCGTGCACCTGAACAAAGAGCCTGTGATCGAATACCTCAACAGCAACATCGTGTTGTTGAAGAACATGATTGCCCAAGGCTATGCCGACCCACGCACCATCACCCGCCGTATCCAAGCGATGGAAGCTTGGTTGGCCAAACCCCAACTGTTGCAACCAGATGCTGGCGCTGAATACGCGGCGGTGATCGAGATCGACTTGGCCGACATCACCGAACCCATCGTGTGCTGCCCCAACGACCCAGACGATGCCAAGACCTTGTCAGACGTGGCGGGTGCCAAGATTGACGAAGTGTTCATTGGCTCTTGCATGACCAACATTGGCCACTTCCGTGCCGCCTCTAAGTTGCTCGAAGGCAAACGCGATATCCCAGTCAAACTGTGGATGGCACCTCCTACCAAGATGGATGCCCAGCAACTGAGCGAAGAAGGCCACTATGGCATCTTTGGCAATGCGGGTGCCCGCATGGAAATGCCAGGCTGCTCGCTGTGCATGGGCAACCAAGCGCAGGTGAAAGAAGGCGCGACTGTGATGTCCACCAGCACCCGTAACTTCCCCAACCGTTTGGGTAAAAACACACAGGTGTATTTGGGCTCAGCCGAGTTGTCGGCAGTGGCATCGAAGATCGGCCGCATCCCCACCAAGGCAGAGTACTTGGCCGACATGGGCGTGATCAACGCCGATGGCAGCAAGATCTACAAGTACCTCAACTTTGACCAGATTGCTGAGTACAAGGAAGCGGCTGACAAAGTCGCGGCTTAAGTCTTGGCTTTGGCGGGGCTGGACCCGCTTAAAACAAAGACCCCATGCGTCTTGCGCATGGGGTCTTTTGATTGCGGCTGAGCAACCCGCCAGCCATGACCCAAGTCGGGTCGCTTAGAGTAGGCGTGCCAACAAGGCACCGTCTGTGTTGGCTGGCAGCGGAATCCACACCCGAAGTGGGTTGCCTGCAGCTACCTGAATGGCTTCGCCCTTGGCGTTTTTCATGGCGGAGAGTTCAATGGTTTGGTTGCCACTGGGGTGGATGATTTCGAGCCGGTCGCCCACTGAGAACTTGTTCTTTGTTTCCACCTCTGCCCAGCCATCGGCGGTGGTTTTGACTTCGCCCACAAACTGGCTGCGGTGCGCCACCGAGTGGCCGGTTTCGTAGTTTTGGTAGTCGTTGGCTGGGCGGCGGTCCATCAGGCCGGCGGTGTAGCCGCGGTTGGCCAAGCCTTCGAGCTCGGTGATGAGCTCGGGGTTGAACGGGCGTCCTGCCACCGCATCGTCAATGGCGCGGCGGTACACCTGGGCCGTGCGTGACACGTAGTAGAGCGACTTGGTACGGCCTTCAATCTTGAGCGAATCGACGCCAATTTTTGTCAGGCGCTCGACATACTCCACCGCCCGCAAATCTTTGCTGTTCATGATGTAGGTGCCGTGCTCGTCCTCCATGATGGGCATCAGCTGGCCGGGGCGGCCTTTTTCTTCGAGCAGGTAAATGTTGTCGGCGGCAGGGTGCCGTTGGCCATCGCCGCAAGCCGAGAAAGTGGACTCGGCTTCTTGCTGGGCCGTGGCAAAGTCAAAGTCGCCTTCCATCGGGATGGCCATGGCCTCGCCGGTGTTGGGGTCGGTGGCACTGGCTTGTGTGCTGTAGCCCCATCGGCAGGCGTTGGTGCAGGTGCCTTGGTTGGGGTCGCGGCGGTTGAAGTAGCCCGACAACAAGCAGCGGCCCGAATAGGCAATGCACAGCGCACCGTGCACAAACACCTCCAGCTCCATGTCGGGGCATTCTTGGCGAATTTTTTCAATCTCGTCCAGGCTGAGTTCGCGCGACAAGATGATGCGCGTGAGGCCGATTTTTTGCCAAAACTTCACCGCCGCCCAGTTCACCGTGTTGGCTTGTACCGACAGGTGGATGGGCACCTCTGGCCACTTTTCACGCACCATGGTGATGAGCCCTGGATCAGCCATGATCAAACCGTCGGGCTTCATAGCAATCACGGGCTCAATGTCGCGCAGATAGGTGCGCACCTTGTCGTTGTGCGGGAGTAAGTTGCTGGTGACGAAAAACTTCTTGCCCCGCTGGTGCGCTTCGGCAATGCCGATGCCGATTTGTTCCAAGCGGAACTCGTTGTTACGGGCACGCAAGCTGTAGCGCGGTTGGCCGGCATACACGGCGTCGGCTCCAAAGTCGTAGGCGGCGCGCATTTTGTCGAGCGAGCCAGCAGGCAGTAGCAGCTCAGGGGCTTTGAGGATGGCCATGATTTATTCAACTTCCATTTTGGCTTCGCGCACCACCTTGGCCCAGCGTGGGGCTTCGGTTTTGATGAGGGTGGCAAATTGTTCAGGTGTGCCGCCACCGACTTCGTTGCCTTGGCTCAAGATTTTTTCTTTCACCTCGGCGGTTTGCAGCGCCTGGTTGCAGACGCCATTGAGTTGCTTGATCAGTTCGGTGGGCATGCCTTTGGGGCCCACCAAGCCTTGCCAGTTTTGCACTTCAATGGCGGGGTAGCCTTGTTCGCCCATGGTGGGTACATCGGGCAACAAGGGCGAACGGACTTTGCTGGTGATCGCCAGAGCGCGCATGCGCCCCCCTTTGATGGAGGGCATGGCGGCATACATTTGCTCAAACATCATGTGCACTTGTCCGCCCATCAAGTCGGTCGCACCTGCCGAGCCGCTTTTGTAGGGCGCATGGATCATGTCAATGCCTGCCACGTGCTCAAACAGCGCCGCGCTCAAGTGGTGCGAGCCGCCAATGCCGCCGGACGCATAGCTGAGTTTGCCGGGCGCTGCTTTGGCAGCTGCCACGATGTCTTTTACCGATTTGTAGGGTGAGTCGTTGCGCACCATCAAGATCAACGGACCTTTTTCAATCAAGCAGATCGGCACGATGTCGTTGATGGGGTCGAAGTTGAGTTTCTTGAACAGGGTCTGGTTGACGGCCAAAGGGGCAAAGTTGCCCATCCCTAAGGTGTAGCCATCGGGTTTGCCGCGTGCAATGGCTTCGGTGCCAATGTTGCCGCCAGCGCCTGCTTTGTTGTCCACCACGATGGGTTGTCCCAAGAGAGCGCTCATGGCTTTGGCCACTTGGCGTGAGCGGCTGTCGGCATTGCCGCCTGCGGCGTAGGGGCAGACCCAGATGACGGGCTTACTGGGGTATTTGTCTTGCGCGTGGACCAAAGTTGGCAGAAATACCGAGCCGAGGGATGCTTGAATGAGGTTTCTGCGTTTCATGGGGCGACCTTTGTCTGGTGTCAAGGAAAGCATGGATCATAAAAGCTTCTGACCAGTTGCACGATGAGCAGATGCACAATGGCAGACATGACAGAGCAAGTGATGATTGCAGGTGGGGGCGTTGCAGGGCTGGCTAGCGGAATCAGCTTGATGCGAACGGGTGCACAGGTGCGCTTGTTTGAGCGCTCCCCAGTGTTGACCGAGGTCGGAGCAGGTGTTCAATTGGGACCTAATGTCACGCGTATTTTGGATGCCTGGGGTTTGACCCATGCGGTGCAAGCCGCGGCTGCATTTCCGAGAAGCTTGCATGCGCGCAGCGCGGTCTCGGGTGAGTTACTGGCCAGTTTGTCGTTGTCTGACCTGCGCGCCGATTTTGGATCCCCCTACATCACCATTCATCGCGCCGATTTGCAAGCTTTGCTGCTAAAGGCCGCATTTGCACATGGGGTCGATGTGCAGTGCAACTGTGAAGTCAAGTCAGCGCAGAGTCTCGACGATGGTGTGACCTTGACCTTGGCCCATAAAGAAACCGCCACACTCAGCACGCAGGCCGATGCCCTGGTGGTGGCAGATGGCGTTTGGAGCGCATTGCGTCAGCAACTGCTAGGTGACGGCCTGCCGCGTATGACGGGGCACTTGGCCTACCGCGCTGTGATGGCGCAGTCTGAACTTCCTGCCCATCTCAGAACGCAAGATGTCACTGTCTGGATGGGGCCCCGCGTGCATGTGGTGCAGTACCCCGTTCGGGGTGGGGACTGGCTCAATGTGGTTTGCCTCAGCGAGGGACAACTGGACGGCCTGAGGGTTTCGGATTTGCAAGCTTGGAATGCGTGCAAAACCGAGGACAACACACGTGCCGATTTACAAGCAGCCCTCACAGGGGCCAGCGCCAATTTGCGTGACTTGGTGGAGGCGTGCAGCGCTTGGCGTTTGTGGCCCCTGTGTGACCGCCCGCCCATGCAAGGCGGCCATCAGCATGCACAAGACAGATTGGCCTTGGTTGGCGATGCTGCGCATCCGATGCGGCCTTATCTGGCGCAAGGTGCGGGCATGGCGATAGAAGACGCTGACGAGTTGGGCTTCCAATGGAAGCATCTAGCGGGTCAGGATGTGTTAGCTCGTTTGCGCGGGTTTGCGCAAGCGCGTTGGCAGCGCAATGCGCGGGTGCAACACCGAGCCATCCGCAACGGCGAAATTTTTCATGCTATGGGGGCGGTGCAATGGGCGCGTGATGCAGGTCTGCGCTTGATGGGTGCTCGGTTGATGGATGTGCCTTGGTTGTATGGTTATCGTCCCCCGCGCTAAAGCGCGTTGAGCGGGGGCAACTGGTGGCGGCGTCGTGCGCGCTCGCAAGCTTCGCTGCCTTCTTCAAATTCGCGGCAAGGAGAGGGCCGCCATTCGTAAATGCCACAGGTGGCCTTTTGACCAATAGGGCCCATGAGTGCGCCGCAGCGAGGAGGCGAGTGGTCGGTGCCGCGCATTCGGCACAAGCTGTCTGTCAAATCCAAGGCCAAACCCGATGGCACTGCGCCATCGTGGTCATCGCGTTCGAACACCGAGAAGTCAACCCGAAAGCTTGCGCAGCAGGCGCCGCACGAGGTACAGCCAGACATCACTGGCGACCGAGTAGCAAATACTCCATCAAGGCTTTTTGGACGTGCATGCGGTTTTCGGCTTCGTCCCACACCACCGATTGGTCGCCATCGATCACTCCCGCACTGACTTCTTCGCCACGGTGTGCCGGCAAGCAGTGCATGAACAAGGCGTTGGGTTTGGCCACCGCCATCATGTCTGCATCGACACACCAG
>CAIMWY010000152.1 GCA_903845315.1 uncultured Burkholderiales bacterium | reverse complement strand
TTCAAGCAGAAGACGGCATACGCGATCATAGCCGGTGACTGGAGTTCAGACTGTGCTCTTCCGATCTGCCCTGTGTTGATTGTGCTGACCTTGCCGATTACTTTAGTCACCTTGGGTGTGTTCTTGTTCGTGATTCACGCGCTGCTTTTTTGGGCGGCGTCCGTCATGCTGGACGGCTTTGCCGTCAGCGGGTTTGAAGCCGCGGTAATCGGGTCCGTTTTTTATTCTCTGCTGTGCGTCGTGATCGATTCAGCGCTCGAGCAGTTGTTCCCGCCACAGCGACTGCACTGAACGGAGTCTGGCGTCCACGATAGAGGCCTCTATGAGGTCTGCGCCCTGCAGGGGCAATTTGCGGCTGGCATCTTGCGCTGCTTTGAATCGGTCTATCGCCCCGCTGTAGTCCATGCGCGCCAGTTGCGACTCACCCTCTGCCCTCAGAGACTGCAATGCACGGCCTTGTGCCATCAATCCCGCAGCCAAGACTTGCCAGGCTTGACCGTCTACAGGGTGCAGTTGTACCCATGACCGCAATTGAGAAATGCCTGTGTCCAGCGCTGGTGATACGCCCAAACGGGTCAGGGCTTGAACCTGCGCCAACAACTCAGGACGGTGGGGGTTCGCCCCGGAGGGTATCTCAGACAATGCCCGCAGCGCACCGGGTATGTTGTCGCTTTTGAATGCCAATTCGGCCCTGAGCAATTGCACCAGCCGTGAAGCTTTGGCATCTCCCTGAACCAAGGGAGTCAAACGCAACAAAAAATGGGTGGCCAACTGCGGCTCACGCAAGCTCCATTGCGCCAAGGCCGCGCCATACAGCACATGAACTTGCTTGGACAAGGGCTGACTGCTCAAGTGCGTATCCTGGGCTTCGCGGGTCCAACTGCGCAGTAAATCTATGCCAGGTTGCGACAAAATCCGTGCGCGCGCGGTCATGATCACGTGCTCCAAATCGGGTTTGTCTGATGCTGCGCGTGCGATCAAAAGTTGCTGTCGTGCTTGCATGTCGGCCATGCGCTCCGTAGACATCGGGTGTGAGCGTAAATAAGGAAAGGAGCCGTTGTCGTTCAAGGCCGAAGCTTGTTGCAATTTGGCAAACATGCTGACAAAACCTTGTGGGTCAAACCCCGCTTCGGTCATCACGCTGTAACCGACCCGATCGGCCTCGCGCTCCATGTCGCGCGAAAAACTGAGTTGACTGCGAATAGCAGCAGCTTGCCCGCCCATGATCAAGGCTTGGGCACTTTGCGGGCTTTTGCTCGCGGCCAATAGGCCCAGGATCATCGTCCCGATCATCAGCGGGGTCATGCGTGCTTGCTCGCTCATGGACCGGGCAATATGGCGCTGCGTGACATGGCTCAATTCGTGGGCCATGACGGAGGCCAACTCGTCTCGGTTTGAGACCACACTGATCAACCCCAAATGCAATCCCATGTAGCCACCGGGCAAGGCAAACGCATTGACCGAACGGTCGCGGCCCAGCACAATTTGCCAGGCAAAACGTTCTTGCAATTCGGCATTCAACTCCCCGCGCGCCTGTGCACCGGCCACCAAGGGCTTCCACAGGCTCTGGATGTATTCGTCCAGCACCGGATCGTCAATGTAGTCCGGATCCCGGTAGAGCTCGCGTGCAATCCGGTCGCCAATCTTGCGCTCGGCAGTCAGCGTCATGTCGGAGCCTTCGCCCAAGCTGGGCAATGCAGCAGGGGCGGTGCCATTAGATTGCAGGGCTGGGGCTTGGGCCCAAGCAGGGGCCAACAGACACGCGGCGCCCATAGCCGCCAGCCATGCGCTCTGTTTGCGAGACCATTTCAACAACGTCACATCCATCCTGTATCTTAGAACGACCGTATCATGCCCGTATCATCGGCGCTGAACGTCAAGTCTGTGTAAATTCAGACCTGATCTTGTAAGCTTATACCTCCAGAGACGACCCTCATGAACAGCACTTCTCCACTGACCCACTTCGACGCCCAAGGCCAGGCCCACATGGTTGATGTGGGTGCCAAAGCCGCAACCCACCGTGTGGCCGTGGCCACGGGACGCATTGAGATGCTGCACGCAACCTGGGGTTTGATCGCATCGGGCACCGCCAAAAAGGGCGACGTGCTGGGCATCGCCAGAATTGCGGGGATTCAAGCGGCTAAAAAAACCAGCGATCTCA
>CAIMWY010000151.1 GCA_903845315.1 uncultured Burkholderiales bacterium | reverse complement strand
GGTAATAAGGTAGGGTTCCACCCCCATGTCTTGAAGACGGATGATGGCTCCGGCGGCGGTGTTGGTATGCAGGGTGGAAAGCACCAGGTGCCCGGTGAGGGCGGACTGCACTGCGATCTGTGCGGTCTCGCCATCGCGCATTTCGCCGATCATGATGATGTCGGGGTCCTGGCGGAGGATGGAGCGCAGGGCGTTGGCAAAGCTGAGGCCTATTTGCTGATGGACCTGGATCTGGTTGATGCCTTCGAGCTGGTATTCGACCGGCTCTTCCACCGTGATGATCTTGTGCGCGTCGGAATCTATCTTGGACAGTGCCGCATACAGCGTGGTGGTTTTGCCAGAACCGGTCGGTCCGGTGACCAGCAAAATGCCGTGCGGCCGCCCGAGCAGTTGGTTAAAACGCTCCAGGGTGTCGGCCTCAAAGCCCATGGACTCGAGGCTGTAGCGCACACTGTTGCGGTCAAGCACCCGCATGACCACGCTCTCGCCGTGCACGGTGGGAATGGTGGAAACGCGCAAGTCCAGCTCGCGGCCTTTGACGCGGGTTTTGATGCGCCCGTCTTGCGGCAAACGGCGCTCGGCAATGTCCAGGTGCGCCATGAGTTTGACGCGGGAGTTGACTGCCGCACTCAGTTGCGGGTTGACCACTTCTTCGGTGCGGATCACGCCGTCAACCCGGTAGCGCACATGCAAGCCATCGTCAAAAGGTTCGAGGTGAATATCTGAAGCCCGCATGTCGATGACGCGGCCAATGATTTGGGTGACCAAGCGGATCACCGGCGCTTCGCTGGCGAGGTCTTTCAGGTGTTCGACAAAGTCGCCGGAGTCGGTGTCGAACCGGTCTTCTTCTTCGGTGTCGGGTTCATCCTGGCTGGTGAGTGCCTTTTCAATGTCGGAAGGCATGGCCACACAGGGGTGGACTTGGAGGCCCGTGGCCAGCGCCAGCGCTTGACGAATGAAGTTATCGGACGCGTTGGCCATGGCCACGGTCAGACCCGCTTCGTCTTGCTTGAGCGGGTAAATCAAATGGGTGCGCAAATAGTCGGGCTGCAGACCGGGCACCTCGGGCATGATGTCCGGAAAGTCCTCAGCGGTGACAAAAGGCAGGGTCCACATCTGCGCTTGAGCCTGCGCCACATCGACCTCTGAGACCAATCCCAAATTGACCAGCACCTGGTCGAGCACGCCTCCGGTTTCGTCACGCGCGCTCAAGGCGCGGTCGAGGTCACGGGCCGACAATTTGCCGGTACGCACCAACAACTCACCCAGCCGATCAGGCGGCGAGGCGAGTGCAGTAGCAGACAGGGTTTCCGTGGCTTCGGTCATGGTGCAGTTCAGGGTTCTCGGTTCAGGCTGTGAGTGTAAACGTTGGGGCCGGACAGAGATCGCTCAAGGCACCGCACGACTTTGCAGCTCTGCCTCGATTTGTCGGATGATGTCCAAGAACATATCGCAGGCCGTTTGCGCCTGGAAAAGACTTTCCAGAAAGACCTGTGCGTCATTCATGTATTCGTGAACCAGCGCATTGCGCAGTCTGCGGGCGGCAATGAAGTCTTCTGCATTGCTGAGTAAATTGGCTTTTTCTGCGAAGGCCAGTGTGTCGAGCAATGTACGGCTGTTATCACCCACCAGGGCAG
>CAIMWY010000150.1 GCA_903845315.1 uncultured Burkholderiales bacterium | reverse complement strand
CGTCGACTGGGGCAAAGTCGAAGCCGGGCAGTCCGCGGGTTTGGTGCACCAGATTCAACCCGCCGCCCAAGTCATGCATGACCTGGTCCATGAACTGGACATGGCCACACGCCGCATCCACCACATGTGCAGCAACCCCTATTAACTTTTTCTGACGAACCCGTATGAATCTATTGCTTTCTGAAAACCACGGTACTGTGCGTGTGCTGACGCTGAATCGCCCAGACAAACACAACGCGCTCAACACGCAGCTCACCCAACAACTGCTAGACGCCCTGCGTGCCACCGAGCATGACGATGCTGTCCACGCAGTGGTACTGACTGGCGCGGGCAAATCGTTTTGTGCCGGGGCAGACACCAGTGAGTTTTCCAGCCTAGTGCCCGATGACCCACAAGCCGTGGTGCGCCGGGCTGACTTGACCACGGCCTTGCACCTGAGCTTTTCGCAACTCTCCAAACCCGTCATCTCTGCCGTGCACGGCAACGCCTTGGGTGGCGGTGCGGGCTTGGCCATTGCCTGCGACATGGTGGTGATGGCCGAGGACGTTAAATTTGGCTACCCCGAACTGCAGCACGGCATCGTGGCAGCCGTGGTGCTGGCCAACTTGGTGCGGCAAGTCGGCGCCAAGCACGCGTTTGAACTGGTCTCGATGGCGCGCCCCATCGATGGCGCACGTGCCTTGCAGCTGGGCTTGGCCAACCAAGTGGTGCCCAAAGATCAGGTGCAGCCGCTGGCGCTGGAGATGGCGCAACGCCTGGCCAACTGGAGCCCCATCGCCATGGCCACCACCAAGCGCACTTTTCACAAAGCCTGCGACCTGAGCTTGGCGCAGGCGCTGGATGTGGGGCGCGATGCCAACGTGATGATGCGCGGGTTTAAAAAACCCACGCCCCAAGCCTGATGCGCCCGCTCGAAGGCATCACCATCCTCGACCTCTCGCGGGTCTTGGCCTGTCCTTTTGCCAGCATGATCTTGGCCGAGCTGGGTGCCACGGTGATCAAGGTGGAGCAACCCGGACAGGGCGATGAAACCCGCAGCTACGAACCCATGGTGAAAGGCGATGGCGGCGAGGTGTCGGCCTATTACATGGCCTTCAACCGCAGCAAGCAATCCATCACGGTGAACCTGCGTCACCCCGAGGGTCAAGCCTTGATCCAATCGTTGGCGGGAACCGTCGATGTGGTGCTCGAGAACTTTCCCGTCGGCACACTTCAAAAATACGGCCTGCATTACGAAGCCCTGGCTGCGCTCTACCCCAAGTTGGTCTACGTCTCATGCACCGGGTTTGGCATGACGGGCCCTTACGCCCACCGCAAAGGCTATGACACTGTCTTTCAAGCCATGGGCGGGCTGATGAGCCTGACCGGCGAGCGCGGCGGCGGCCCTGTGAAACCAGGCTTGCCGATGGCCGACTTGACCTCGGGCTTGTGGGTGGCGATTGGCATTTTGTCGGCCTTGGCCGGACGCACCACCACCCAGGCGGGTTGTCACATCGACTTCTCCATGCTCGACGGCCAAGTGGGCTTGCTGTCCTTGGCCGCCGCACGCTTTTTCACCCTCGGCGAAGTGCCTGAGCGCTTGGGCACCGAGCACCCTGGGCGCATTCCGTCAGCCGCATTCGTGTGCAGCGACGGCAAGTGGGTGCAGATCACCGGGGCCGACCAGCATTGGGCGCCCCTGTGTCGTTTGCTCGGTCTGGAGGCATGGGCCGAAGACCCCGCGCTGGCCAAAAACGCGCAACGTGTGGCGCGCCGCGACGAAGTGATGGCCGGTCTCAATCGCGCGGTGGCCTTGCTCAGCCGCGACGAGTTGTGCCGCCGTTGCGATGCTGTGGGCGTGCCCGCAGGCCCGATCTTGAATGTGCAAGAAATTTTGAGCAACGAACACGTGGCCGAGCGCGGCATGGTCGACGCCTTTGAACACCCGCTGATTGGCAAGTTCCCCTTCTTGCGCCTGCCGTTTCAGTTTGAGGGCTTTGACAATCCGCAAGCACAACGCCCGCCCTTGCTGGGCGAACAAACCGATGACGTGCTGCAACAACGCTTAGGCCTCAGCGCCGAGCGTGTGGCGCAGCTCAGACGTGAATCTGTGATTTGAACTTTTAACCCGAGGAGACGAACCATGAAGTTATCCAACTGCCTGCTGGCCTTGATCATGTGCCAAGGGCTGTCAACCGCCG
>CAIMWY010000149.1 GCA_903845315.1 uncultured Burkholderiales bacterium | reverse complement strand
CGCCGTGTGGTGCGCTCGCCAGAGCGCTGGCAACGCATCGTGGCTCTTGCAGCCACCTACGATGAACATTTACCCGCCGACCCCAGCTCAGCGGCACTGGAAAAATTTTTGGCCAAACGCCACCGGGCCGATCCGGTGCGCTTTCCAGATTTGTCCTTGGTCATCGTCAAACTCATGGGTTCGGGCGAGTACGTGGTGGAGCACCCCAGGAGCGAAGCCATCGGGCACTTTGGCTTGTCGGTGCGCGACTACACCCACGCCACTGCCCCCAACCGCCGTTACCCCGACTTGGTGACACAGCGCATGCTCAAGAGCTTGTTGATGCAGGCCCCTGCGCCATACAACACCGCCGAGTTGCAAGCTTTGGCCTTGCATTGCACACGCCAAGAGGATGCGGCGCGCAAAGTGGAGCGCCGCATCCGCAAATCAGAAGCCGCCTTGATGCTGACTGGACACATCGGTCACATCTTTGAAGCTGTGGTCACTGGCAAAACACCCAGTGGTACTTGGGTGCGTGTCTTCACGCCAGCTGTGGAGGGCATGCTCACCTCCTACACCCGAGACCACGACGTGGGCGAGTTGCTGCGCGTGAAGCTGATTCACACCAACGTAGAGCAAGGCTTCATTGACTTTGCAGCGTGCATTGACCGTGACGCTTAGGCTGCTACCAAAAACGTACCCTGCTTGGCGGTGAGCACCAGCGTGTCGCGGTAGCCGCCTGCCTGTGTGGGTTGAATGGGGGTGGTCTCGTGAATCACCCGTGCGTCGTCGAGCAGCAGCAACGACCACGGCTCTTGCAAGGTGAAGCGTTCGCCTGTGGTGCCACGCGCGTCAAACACGCGGGTCTCACCCCCTTTGATGTCTTGTCGGTGCAGCATGAACACGCCCACCAAATCCACCCCGTCGCGGTGGGCGCCTTCGGGGGTGGGGCGGCCAATGCCATCGGTGGTGTCGATGCGGAATTGGTGTGCCTCGATGCATTGCACGGGCGGCGTGTGGGTCGCCGTGTTGTTGGCGTGCAAGTGAATCGCCGTCTGTGCAAAGGCACGCAGCAACCGCAGCCAGGGGGCTGAGGTAGCCACCTCGGCGGGCATGGGTTCAAACCAGCGCGTCATACCGCCATGCAAGGCGTTGTAGGTCAGCGGTTGCCAGTGGGCACGGTGTGCGACGGGCGACACCCCGTCGTGCTCAAACGTGAAAGATGCATGGCGGCGTTTGCGATAGCGCCCACCATCTTTCAAATACGGGTCGGCTGGCATGCCATGCCAGCTTTGGGCGATGGCGTTCAACTCGTCCAAGGTGCAGCGTGCCCAGGCACACACACTGGCGGCGCTCAAGATGGCATAGCCCGAGGTCTGGAGTTGTTGTGCCAATTGCGGCAGGGGTGAGGCTTGGGGGAGGATGTCAACAGGTGTCATGTGGAAGCCATCCTACCCAATCAGGCATCGGTCTTCGATGCCCGTGTGCGTGAGTGGCTTATTTCCAGGGCGTCACGGACGGCACCTCACACGGACCTTCCACAGAGATCGACTCAAAGTCTGCCGGGCCCACAATTTCCAGGTACTCCATATCGGGCGAGTAGTCGAACAGGTAGTGCACGATGCCTGGCTTTTGGTGCACGCAGTCGCCGGCTGATACCAAGGTGGGTTGGTCACCGTACATGAAGCGGGCCCAGCCTTTGAGCATGATGACAATTTGAAACTCGGCCACGTGGTAGTGCCAGCCGGTGCCGTTTTCAGGGGGCAGGTTGGCTTTGGCAATGTGGGCAATCACCTTGCCGTGGGTGGCTTGGGCCACACCGAGGTCGCGGTATACAAAAAAGTCACGCAGGCCCCCGGGCAAGAACTGCGTGTCCTTGGGTTTGATGTGCGAAAAGTCGGTCTGGCTGTCGTAGGCGAGGGTCGTGCTCATGGTTAAAACTCCACTTCAAGTTCTTCAATATCGTCCGGCTCGGCAATTGCGGCTGCCATCCACTCCTTGATCTCTGGCATTGACAAAATTTGATCGCTGTAGCGTTGGCACACCGGGTCGAGTGCAATGCCATAGGTCTTGAAGCGCATCACCACGGGCGCAAACATGGCGTCGGCCAGCGTGGGTTTTTTGCCGAACAGGTAAGGGCCTTTGTAGGTGCCCAGACAGTCGCGCCAGATGAAGAACACGCGGTCCATGTCGAGCTGCGCTTTGGACCACACCTTGAAGTTTTTGAAGTGCGCTTTGATGTTCATGGGCAGCGAGGCACGCAGCGCAGAAAAGCCCGAATGCATCTCGCCGCAAATGGACCGGCAATGTGCACGGTGCACCGCGTTGGTTGGCAACAGGCCTGCTTTTGGTGCGATCTCGTTGAGGTATTCGCCAATCGCCAAGGTGTCCCACACCTTGGCATTGCCGTGGTTCAGGCACGGCACCAAGATCGAAGGCGACAGCAACAACAACTCGGCGCGTGCGTCCACGTTGTCAGTGGCCACGGGCACTTCCGAGAAGGGAATGCCTGCGAGCTTGACCATCAGCCAGCCTCGCAAAGACCAAGACGAGTAGTTCTTGCTGCTGAGGGTGAGCGTGGTCTTAGCCATGAATGCCAATCGGTGAAGTTGCCAAAGTGACATCACGTTCGCAATAAATATGCCACCAGTGGCACGGCTCTTGCACTTGGTTGATGCATACACACAGCAAGAGGCAGCAGCCTGCGATCCATGATCTATCACAACTACCAGATGGCGGCCAACCTGGCCGACCCCGTGCGCCAGTTCGCTGCGCAAGCACGCGAGATCAGCATGAAGTGGTTCGATGGCAAGCCCGCCACGCCCTTGCAACGCATGACCGCGTACTACGAGCAAATTGCCTTGATGGGCTTCACCCATGCCCGCCCCAACTACAACATCTTGCCCGTCCAAGACCTGCAAGGGCAGACGCATGCCATTCAAGAAGAGAGGGTGTATGGCACGCCGTTTTGCGACCTCATGCGCTTCAAGCGCGAAGACCAACACGACTTGCCCAAGCTGCTGTTGGTGGCGCCCATGTCGGGCCACTTTGCCACCTTGCTGCGCGGCACCGTGCAAACCTTGGTGCAAGACCACGAGGTGTACCTGACCGACTGGCGCAACATTCGTGACATTCCCATGAGCGAGGGCGAGTTCGGTTTGGACGAGTACATCGAACACATCATCTGGTTCATGCAACACCTCGGCCCCAATGCACACCTGATGGGCGTGTGCCAACCCACTGTGGCGTGCTTGGCTGCCACTGTCTTGATGGCACAAGATCGCCATGAATGCCAGCCCGCCAGCCTCACACTGATGGCCGGGCCCATCGACACCCGCATCAACCCCACCAAGGTCAACGACCTGGCCAAAGAAAAACCCATTGAATGGTTTGAAAAAAACCTGATCGGCATGGTGCCTTTGCAGTTCAAGGGGGTGGGGCGGCGTGTCTACCCGGGCTTCATCCAGCTCATGGCGTTTTTGAACATGAACCTCAGCCGCCACCGCCAATCGTTTGCCACCTTGTACGAGCACCGCTTGAATGGCGACCATGAAAAAGCCGATGTCATCCGCGACTTTTACCAAGAGTACTTCGCCATCATGGACCTCTCGGGTCCGTTCTATTTAGAAACGGTCAAGCATGTGTTCCAAGACCACCTGCTGCCCAAGGGCGAGTTGACCTACCGGGGTCGTGCGCTCGAGATGGGTGCCATTCGCAAAACCTTTTTGCTCACCGTCGAAGGCGAACGTGACGACATCTGCGGCCAAGGCCAGACCCTGGCGGCACAAGACCTGTGCACCATGCTGCCGGCTTACCGCAAGACGCACCACCTGCAAGCCGGTGTGGGCCACTATGGGGTGTTCAGTGGCAAACGCTGGGAGGCGCAAATCTACCCGGTGGTGCGCCACATGATTCAGTCGGCACAAGGCTGATCGTCACCACGACGAGGCACGCTTGCTTGTGTGTGGTGCGCGAAACGCGTGGCATGGTGCGTGACGTGCAGATTCATGCGCCATCGCAGTGCGTTCTTTGCACTTTTTTCTGGCGCGGGGCTTGCATATCAGAGGTACATCAACTTTGAGGTGCCCCATGTCCCATTTGCCTGACGACACATCTTCCAGCGCTTACGAGCCCTACAACGCCGACCGTCCCTTGCTCATGCGTTGTGCCTGTGGCCAAGACCACGCGCCCAAGCAGCACATTCAAGTGGCCAGTTCGGTGGAAGAGGCCGGGCGTCAATTCATGGAAGCGGCTTTGGTCAAGGCTTTGTTTCCGGTGGACGGTGTGCGTCGTGGGTTTTTGAAAGCGGTGGGGGCCAACACCGCACGAGCCGCCATTGCGTCGGTGTTGCCACTCGGTGCTTTGCAGGCCATGGCGCAAGACAAAGGCGCGTTGGAGAAGAAAGACCTCAAGGTGGGCTTCATTGCCATCACCTGTGCCAGCCCGTTGATCATGGCCGAACCTTTGGGCTTTTACAAAAAAGAAGGCCTCAATGTGCAGCTCAACAAAACCGCAGGTTGGGCCTTGATCCGCGACAAGATGATCAACAAAGAGCACGACGCCAGCCACTTTTTGTCGCCCATGCCTTTGGCCATGAGCATGGGCCTGGGCAGCACGCAAATGCCCATGAATGTGGCCAGCATTCAAAACACCAACGGCCAGGCCATCACCTTGCACGTCAAGCACAAAGACAAGCGCGACCCCAAGAGCTGGAAAGGCTTCAAATTTGCCGTGCCCTTTGAGTACAGCATGCACAACTTCTTGCTGCGCTACTACTTGGCAGAAAACGGTTTGAACCCCGACACCGATGTGCAAATCCGTGTCACCCCACCACCCGAGATGGTGGCCAACTTGCGCGCAGGCAACATCGACGGCTTCTTGGGCCCAGACCCGTTCAACCAGCGTGCGGTGTACGACGAGGTGGGCTTCATTCACATTCTTTCCAAAGAAATTTGGGACGGTCACCCCTGTTGCGCCTTTGGGGTGAGCGACGCCTTCATCCAACAAAACCCCAACACCTTTGCCGCGCTCTACCGCTCGGTGCTGACCGCCAGCTTCATGGCCAGCCAAGCCAAAGACCGTGAGTTGATTGCCAAGGTGATTGCGCCCACCCAATACCTCAACCAACCCGAGGCGGTGTTGATGCAGGTGTTGACCGGTAAGTTTGCCGATGGTTTGGGTAACATCAAAAACGTGCCCGATCGCGCCAACTTCGACCCCATACCCTGGCAGAGCATGGCGGTGTGGATGCTCACGCAAATGAAGCGCTGGGGCTACATCAAAGGCGATGTGAACTACAAGCAAATTGCCGAGAAGGTGTTCTTGTTGACCGAGGCCAAAAAACAAATGGCGCTGGTGGGCTTCAAGCCACCCGAAGGTGCGTACAAAAAGTTCAAGGTCATGGGCAAAGAGTTT
>CAIMWY010000148.1 GCA_903845315.1 uncultured Burkholderiales bacterium | reverse complement strand
CCCAGTTGTTCAAACAATTGTTGATGGTGGCTGGTTACGACCGTTACTACCAAATCACCAAGTGCTTCCGCGACGAAGACTTGCGTGCTGACCGTCAGCCTGAATTCACCCAGATCGATATTGAAACGTCTTTCTTGGACGAGCAAGAAATCCGTGACATGTTCCAAGGCATGATCACCACCGTTTTCAAGAACGCGATCAACGTCGATTTGGGCGAGTTCCCTGTCATGACCTATGCCGACGCCATGCACCTGTACGGCTCGGACAAGCCTGACTTACGTGTCAAGTTGGAGTTCACAGAAGTGACCGATGTGATGGGCGATGTGGACTTCAAAGTCTTCTCAGGCGCTGCCAATATGAAGGGCGGTCGTGTGGTGGCCTTGCGCGTGCCCCATGGCTCGGCAGAAGGCGGCGGCATCAGTCGCGGTGAGATTGATGCCTACACCGAGTTCGTCAAAATTTACGGTGCCAAGGGCTTGGCTTACATTCGCGTCAACGACTTGTCCAAAAAACGTGACGGTTTGCAGTCGCCCATCGTCAAGAACATCCATGACGCGGCATTGAACGCCGTGCTGGAACGCACTGGCGCGCAAAATGGCGACTTGATTTTCTTTGGCGCCGACAAGGCCAAGATCGTCAACGACGCCATCGGTGCATTGCGCATCAAAATTGGCCACAGTGAATTCGGCAAGAAAAACGGTTTGTTCGAAGACCGTTGGGCCCCGATGTGGGTGGTGGACTTCCCCATGTTTGAGTTCGACGAAGAAGCCCAGCGCTACACCGCCACGCACCACCCCTTCACAGCGCCCAAAGACGGCCACGAAGACTGGATGGTCACCGCGCCTGAGAAGTGCATCTCCAAGGGCTACGACATGGTGTTGAACGGTTGGGAGATGGGCGGCGGCTCGGTGCGTATCCACCGCGCCGACGTGCAGCAAAAAGTGTTTGATGCCTTGAAGATCACACCCGAAGAAGCGCAGCTGAAATTTGGCTTCTTGCTCGACGCTTTGCAATACGGCGCCCCGCCCCATGGCGGTTTGGCTTTTGGTTTAGACCGCATCGTCACCATGATGACCGGTGCCGAGTCGATTCGTGACGTGATTGCCTTCCCCAAAACCCAACGTGCGCAGTGCTTGCTGACCCAAGCCCCGAGCCTGGTGGACGAAAAGCAGTTGCGCGAATTGCACATTCGCTTGCGTAACCTCGACGTCACCAAAGCCTAATCCAGGGTTAATACACTGGCCAGCGGTACATCGCGGGGTGCTTCGTAATCGGCCACCAGCCATGCGCGGCGGGGGTGCTCAGCAGCTTCGCGCAAAAAGTCTTTGATCACTTGCATCGAGGGCATGTCGAGCCCGCCAAACGGTTGATCTAGCAACGTGACCGTGGCCCCCGATGCCAGTGCCGCAATCACCATCACCTTGCGCCGACTGCCCGTGGACAGCATGTTTAACCGCTTGTGTCGGTGCGTGTGCATATCGAGCGCTTGCGCCAAATCGTCTTGCAAAACCGAATTCCAGTTGGGGTAGCTCGGACGCAATGCATCCCAGCATTCTTGTACTGTTGTTTGGTCATGCGTGGGGGATTGCAGGTCCACCCAGAACACGCCACCGTCTGGCACAGTGACCGTGCCAGTGGTGGGCAAGGCAACGCCCGCTATCAAACGCAGCAAGGTGGTTTTACCTGTGCCTTCGTCGCCGCAAATCCAGCTCACGCCTGGGGGCCAAATGAAGCAGAGGTTTTGAATGGGGCTAAGGTTTAAATCTTTAACTTCAAGCATACGGTTGACATTTGTGCAGGAGGACAAGTTGTCAAACTCTAACGCAACGCCAAGCATTTAAAACCGGTGTGACCTTGCTTAAGCCAAACGACCATTGCAGCATTGGCCGTTCGATCTAAGTGCTGGATTTGGGTTTTGACTATGACAATGAACTAGGATGAACCACTGCTTATGACGATTTCCAAATTTCCCGCGCAATATTTCCCGGTGGCTTTAAGGGGCCGACGACTCGCCTACAGCGACGTTGGTGACGCCAACAGCACCCATGTGTTGCTGTGTTTGCCAGGCCTGCTGGAAACCCGTGCCACATTTGACTCTTTGTTGAGTGCTGCGCAGGCGGTGCCCGGTTTGCGCTTGATCAGCTTGGACCATTGCGGTCGGGGTGATTCCGACCCCTTGCCCCACGACAGTGGCTATGCCATGTCGGTCTATTTGCAAGACACAGCGCAGTTTGTCCGACAGGTGGTGATGCGCGATGGCGCACCTGTTCCGCGCATCGAGGTGTTGGGTACCAGCATGGGGGGCATCTTGGCCATGTATTTGGCGCAAGACCCACAACTGCCTATTCAGGGTTTGTTTCTCAACGACATTGGCTTGAGTTTGAGTTGGATGGCCATTTATGGCCTCTACGGCAGTATGAAGCAAGGCGGGCGCATGCCCACAGCACCAGAGATGGCGCAGCAACTGAACGTGAGCGTTGGCGCGGTAGAGGCGGTGCAGTCAGGCACACACTTTGATTTGCCCTACAAGAAAGACTGGAAGGGCATGCGCTTTGCGCATTTGTTGGAGACATTCAAAGGCTCGGTACGTTGGATTTACGCAGGCGAATCGGCGGTGTGCACGCAAGAGCAACTGAATGAAATCAAACGCGTGTTGCCGGGCAGTCCGCTCTTTTTGGTGGCGGGTGCCGTGCATCCTGCGCCGTATACCGATGCCGTGTGTGAATTCGTGCTGAAGACGCTCAAGCCAGCTCCCGTGGTGCAGAAGAAACATCTAGAGTTCACCCAACAAGAAATGTGGGCGCAAACCACCACACCGGGCCAAGATCAAGGCTTTTGGCCTTGGCTTAAGCGGCGCTACCTAGGCGCCAAAGCGAAGTAACTTCTTGCGCCCGCGCTGCATGCAGCGGGTCGCTGATGTCCATCACCTTGCCATGGTGTGGACGAATGTCTTGCCGCCCCAGCACGTGCAGGCCGGCTTGCGCGATCCAGTCCAATAGCTCTTCACGACTGCGCAGGCCCAGGTGCTCAGCCAGATCGGACAAGATGAGCCACCCCTCGCCTTGGGGCGTCAGGTGTTCATGCAAGCCCGCCAAGAAGCCCCGCAGCATGCGACTGCCTTCGTCGTACACCGCATGTTCGATGGGCGAGCTAGGCCTTGCGGGTACCCAGGGCGGGTTGCACACCACCAAAGGCGCTTGGCCTGGGGGAAATAGATCTGTTTGTAAGAGTTCGACCTGCATCACCTTCAAGCGCTGCATGTTCTCGCGCGCACAAGCCAGGGCACGCAGGTCTTGGTCGGTGGCAACAACACGCTGCACACCGCGGCGTGCCAGCACAGCCGACAACACGCCGGTGCCTACGCCAATGTCAAACGCCAACTGCGTGGTGGGCAGCGGGGTGTTGGCGATCAAGTCGACATACTCGCCACGGATGGGAGAAAACACGCCGTAATGCGGGTGAATTCGGTTGTTGGGAGGCTGGCCCAAGGCAGGAACTTCAAGCCCTTTTTTGCGCCACTCGTGTGCGCCCACCAGACCTAAGAGTTCGCGCAGCGACACCATGCAGGCTTCCCCGTTGCTGGGCCCCCAGGCTTCTTGGCAGGCCAAGCGCAAGTCAGGCGCGCGGCGCAAAGGGATGGTGTAGTCACCGTTGATCGGAACCAGCACCAGACCCAGCGTGCGGGCGCGTTGGCCCAAGGCTTGGCGGTGCAAGTGAAAGTTCTGCGCTGCCGTGAGCGGCGTGGCGGATGGATTGGCTGCTTTGCGCGGTTTGCGTTCAGCGCGGCGTCCCAAGGCTTGCAGCAGTTGGCGTGCGTTGTGGAAATCGCCTTGCCACAGCAAACCCGTGCCTTCACAGGCCAGGCGGTAGGCTGCATCTGCATTGAGGGTGTCGTCTGCCAGCACTACCCGTCGCGGTGCTGCGACACCGCTTTCAGAGCGCCAACTCAAGGATAGAGGATCAGTCACAAGTAGGGTAGGAGGCTTTACAAGCGGCACTCAGTGTTGAGAGCTAGCGCTGGTTGTTGTGCTTGCATGAAAGTTAGCAGCCCATTATCACGACATCCAAGTCAGGGGCTTGGCAATTCGGATGTCGGTCAAATTGATTCATCGCCTGACTCAGGCACACTCTATGAAGTCATGAACACCATCAAAGTCGCCACCTACAACATCCATAAAGGGGTACAAGGACTAGGTCCTGCGCGCCGGTTAGAAATTCACAACCTGGGTCACGCGGTGGAGCAATTCGACGCAGACATTGTGTGTTTGCAGGAGGTGCGCGCTTTCAATCGGTTGCATGCCAGCCGCTTTGCGCACTGGCCCCAAATGGGACAAGCTGATTTTTTGGCACCTGAAGGCTACACACCGGTGTACCGCACCAACGCCATCACCAAGCATGGCGAGCATGGCAATGCACTGCTAAGTCGCTGGCCCGTGGTGGACCACAGCCATGAAAACATGTCTGACCATCGCTTTGAGCAGCGCGGTTTGCTGCACACAATCTTGCGAGTCCAAGAGAGGGCGTTGCATGTACTCGTCGTGCACTTGGGCTTGCTGCCCGCGAGTCGTGTGCGCCAAATTAAACAACTTCAACGCTATATTGCACGCGATGTGCCTGAAGATATGCCGGTGTTGGTAGCAGGGGACTTCAATGACTGGGGCAACACGGTATCGCGCATGATGGCTGAATTTGGTTTTCAGTCTCACCAGGGCGTGTCCACTCCAACCTACCCGTCTCGATTGCCCTTGGTTCAGCTCGATCATGTGTACGCGCGTGGGGTGTATCCGATCGGAAGCTTTACGCCACAAGGCGCTATTTGGACTCGCATGTCAGACCACTTACCCTTGTTGGTGGAGTTGGCTTGGGATGCCCCGTGATGCAAGCCCATGCTGCGCATGACATTCGCTTGCTGCTGGGGGCGGTGGACTTGTTTCCCGCCTTGGTTGAAGCGATGGATGCTGCGCAGCGTGAAGTGCGTGTAGAAACCTATATTTTTGACGCGGCGGGCGCTGCCGCAGATGTGGCCCATGCCATGGTGCGTGCAGCGCGCCGTGGCGTGAGCGTTTGCTTAGTGGTCGACGGTGTGGGCACACGTGAATTGCCTCAAATTTGGCGCACGCGATTTGAACAAGCTGGCGTGCAATACCGGGTGTATGCGCCCTTGAGTGCCGGTGGCTTGTGGCTACCTAGCCGATGGCGACGCTTGCATCGCAAGCTGTGCGTGGTGGATCAAACACTGGCCTTTTGTGGCGGTATCAACATCATCGATGATTTTTTAGACCCGCATGTCAAAGGACTGTTGCCCAAGGCGCGACTGGATTACGCAGTCAGTTTGCGTGGTCCTTTGGTGCGTGCGGTGCACGACACCATGACACAGCTGTGGTCGCGTCTTGAGGCTGTGCGCGAGTTACGCAGCAAGGATGTGATGGCTGCCTTGGATGCCCTGCTCAGTGCAGACCAGTCTGTGCATTTGTCTACGCGCGGTTCGGCACAACTGGTGTTGCGCGACAACGTGCTGCATCGCACGCACATAGAGCGCGCTTACCGCAAAGCCATTGGTGTGGCGCACAAAGACATCGTGTTGGCTTGCGCCTATTTTTTTCCAGGTTTGCGCCTGCGCCGTGCCTTAGTGATGGCGGCCCAACGTGGCGTGCGGGTGCGCTTGTTACTGCAAGGGCATTACGAGTACTTTTTGCCTTACCGCGCCTCGCGCCAACTGTATGGACAACTTTTGGCTGCAGGGGTTGAAATTTACGAGTACCACGCCAGTTTCTTGCACGCCAAAGTGGCCGTGGTCGATGGTGCCTGGGCCACTGTGGGCTCCTCCAACTTAGATCCATTGAGCCTGTTGCTGGCGCGCGAAGCCAATGTGGTGGTGCGCGATGCAGCGCTGGCGCAGGCGCTACAAGCCAGTGTGGTGGATGCCATGGACACGGGTTCCGTCAAGGTTGATCCACAGGCGTATGTTCATCGGGGTTGGTGGCAGCGCGCCGTGGACATGGCGGCGTCGATGGTTTTGCGCTTTGGGGTGTTTTTGACAGGCAAACGCTACTGACTGTGTGGCTTTAGGTTCACTGCTACCATCCTCGCCATGAATGAGAAAGACACCTTCGAGGGCACGCCCGTTTCGGTCAAAATCCGTGAGCGTTTGACCGCCGCGCGCAAGCGCTACCACTCCAACGACAACATTGCCGAGTTCATCCAACCCGGTGAGTTGGAGGCTTTACTCAACGAGGTCGAAATCAAGATGCAAGGCGTGCTGGACAGCTTGGTGATTGACACCGACCACGACCACAACACGGGCGATACCGCCCGCCGAGTGGCCAAGATGTACCTGCAAGAAGTCTTCAAAGGGCGCTATCTCACAGCCCCTACCATCACTGAATTTCCCAACGCCGAACACCTCAACGAGTTGATGATCGTTGGCCCCATCACTGTGCGCAGTGCGTGCAGCCACCACTTTTGCCCAGTGATTGGCAAGATTTGGATTGGTGTGCTGCCCAACGAACGCACCAACGTGATTGGCTTGTCCAAATACGCGCGCTTGGCCGAATGGGTCATGGGCCGACCCCAAATTCAAGAAGAAGCCGTGGTGCAACTGGCCGACTTGATTCAAGAAAAAACACAGCCCGATGGCTTGGCCATTGTCATGGAGGCCAGCCACTTTTGCATGTCTTGGCGCGGCGTCAAAGACATGGACAGCAAGATGATCAACTCGGTCATGCGCGGTGCTTTTTTGAAAGACCCCAACTTGCGTCGTGAGTTTTTGTCTCTGATTCCTAAAAAGGACTGATGCCATGCTGGTTCGTTTGTTGTATGTCAGCCGTGCTGTGCACCCTGAATCACCCGAAGCCACCGAGTCCATTTTGGGCAGTGCGCGCGATCACAACCTCAGCAACGGCATCACTGGCGTGCTGTGTTACGGCGGGGGCATTTACTTGCAAGCCATTGAGGGTGGGCGCAACCAAGTCAACGCGCTATATACCCAGATCGTGCGCGATGAACGTCACAAAGATGTGGTCTTGCTCAGCTACCAAGAAATCAGCGAACGTCGTTTTGGCGGTTGGACCATGGGTCAGGTGCGTTTGGACAAACTCAACCCGTCCATCGTGCTGAAGTATTCTGAAACGCCTGAACTCGACCCCTATGGCGTGTCGGGTCAAGTGTCCTTTGCATTGCTTGAAGAGCTGATGGCCACCGCGTCCATCGTCGGGCGCGCCTGAACGCTGCCAGCGGCTTGGCTGGGATGACTGCCTCGACCGTCTTGCTCGGCTGCGACTTCAGCAGCAGCCCCTCCCCACGCAAACCCATCGTGCTGGCCCTGGGCCATGTGGCACAAGGTCGGGTGCAACTGCGCGAGCTCGTGCGCTTGCACACCCTGCCAGACTTTGCCAATTGGCTGCAACAACCGCTGGCTTGGGTGGGGGGGTTCGATTTGCCATTTGGCTTGCCACGCGAACTGGTGCAAACCTTAGGCTGGCCCACCGATTGGCAAGCCTGCATGCAGCACTACGCCGCCTTGAGTCGTGCTGACATACGCGAGTCTTTCAAAGCCTTTTGCGATGCACGGCCCGTGGGGGGCAAATTTGCCCATCGCGCCACCGACACACCCGCGGGCTCCAGCCCTTCCATGAAGTGGGTCAACCCGCCTGTGGCCTACATGCTGCAAGCCGGTGTGCCTTTGCTCCTGCAAGCGGGCGTGTGTTTGCCACGCTTACACACGCCAAAGCCAAGCAGCAGTCACAGTTCAAAGCTGCGTATTGCCCTGGAGGCCTATCCCGGTATGCTGGCGCGAGAGCTGATTGGCAACACCAGCTACAAAAGCGACGACAAAGCCAAGCAAACTCCTGAGCGTTTGATTGCCCGCAAGCAACTGCTGCAAGCCTTGGAGTTGGGTCAAACCCGCTTGGGCCTGCGCCTCAAACTCACCCACGCCCAACACGACACCTTGGTGGACGACGCATCCGGCGACAGCTTAGACGCTGCACTGTGCATGGTGCAAGCCGCCTGGGCGCACATGCAGCACGAAGCGGGGGATGCGCACTATGGCTTGCCAGCGTGTGACCCGCTGGAAGGGTGGATCGTCACCGCTTGAGTTGGGCGCATGGGCCTACCACTAGCCCCCTCAAATACACCACCCCATGTCCGCAGGCAGTGTCTCCAGCTGCCGCAGTTGCTGCACCGCTTGCGCATCGGTGCGGTAGATGCGCAAGCCCACGTGGGGCTCCAAGCAAGCTGCGCGACGCAGCACGGTTTCAACAGGCAGCTTCATGCCGCTGATGTGCAGGGTGATGTGTCGCTCGGTCAACATGGCTTCCAGTTTGGCCATGCTCTCCACGCCTGTGGCGTCGATGCGGTTGATCGGCTGGGCAAACAAGCACACGTGGCGCACGTCTGGGTGCTGGCTCAGGTGTTCCATCACGGCGCGCTCGAGTGAGCTGGCCGCTGCAAAGTCCAGTTCGGCATCCATGCGCAGCGCATAGAGCTGTGGGGCCAAGGGCGGCAGCTTCCACAAGTGGCGGTCGCGCAGGCTGCCGTCGGCATGCAAGCCCACTTCGATGATGCGTGGATGCAAGCGCGTGTGCAAAAAGTGGCTCAAGCCCATCAGCATGCCTGCCAACACGCCCCAATACAAACGCGGGGCCGACAGCAGGGTGATCACCAAGGTCACGGCCGCTGTGGCGGCTTCGGCCCGGTTGATGGCGTAGAGCTTCACAAATGCACGCGGCTTGATCAGGCCCATCACGGCTGACACCACAATGGCCGCCAACACCGATTGAGGGACCGGTTGCAGCACTGAGGTCAAGAGCAACAAGATCAGCAAAATCACGCCGACAGAAAACACGGTGGCCCAAGCAGACTGCGCCCCCGCATACAGATTCAAAGCCGAGCGCGAGAACGAGGAACTGGTGGGAAACGCGCCACACAAACCCGAGGCCACTTTGGCCAAGCCTTGGCCAATCAGGTCTTGGTCTTGGTCCCAGCGTTTGCCACTGCGGTCGTTGTCGACCTTGGCACTCGACGCTGTTTCTAAAAAGCTCACCAGGGTGATCACCAGGGTGGGTAGCACCAGTTGCTTGAAGCTTGCCCAATCCAACACGGTAGGCCAGTACACACTGGGCAGGCCTTGCGGCAATGCACCCACTACCGCTGTGCCTTGGGCGGGCAAGTCCAACCCGGCGCTCACACCTGCGGCCCCTAGCACCACCACCAGCACGGTGGGAAACGTGGGGCGCCAGCGTCGTGCCAACATCAGCAGCACCAAGGTCACCAGGCCAAACAGCAGACTGGCCATGTCAATGTGCTGTGGTTGCCACAGGGACGACCAACCGTGCGTGAGCCCCAACAACGCAGGGAGTTGCGACGCAAGGATCAGCAGGCCCGCCCCCTGTGTGAAGGCCATCAGCACGGGTGAGCTGACCAAATTCAACAGCCAACCAAAACGCGCAAACCCTAAAACCACTTGTAGCAAGCCCGTCATGAGCGACAGCCACACGGTGAGGTTGATCCACTCGGCGCTGCCCGGCTCGGCCATGCCTGTGAGCGAGGCTGATACCAAGATCGCGGTGAGCGCTGTGGGCCCGACCGACAAGCGATTTGATGCACTAAACAGAACCGACACCAAGGCCGGAATAAGCGAAGCATACATGCCTGTGATCAAGGGCATCCCTGCCAACGCGGCATAGGCCACACCTTGTGGGATGACCATTAAACCCACGCTCAATCCTGCGAAGGCTTCACTTTTGAGCAGTTGTGGCGTGGGGCGAGGCCAGTTTAAAAATGGCAGCCAGTGTTTCAAGTCGCGCATGGGTGAATGCTAACTTGAGCCGCATTAAGGGGCGGTCTCCCGATGTCTGTGAGCGGCTTGCAAAAACGCAGACGTTCAGCGGCTTCCAATAAGACGTGATGCAAAAGACTCTGACTTTATTTTTGATGCGTACTTGCCTGGTGGTGGCATACCTCTGTGGTCGTGCTGCGCTTGCCGATATGGAGCGCGCATGGCTAGGCGTGGTCACCCATGTCAGCGACGGCGATACCGTGTGGGTGCAACCCATGCACGCAGGTGAGGTACAAAAGGTGCGTGTGCTGGGCATTGACGCGCCAGAGCTTTGCCAAAGTTGGGGTCCGCAGTCGCGTGAGGCTTTGCGCGCTGTGTTGCAAGGTCAAACAGTGGAGGTGCTGGGCCGTCACCGCGACACCTATGGACGTTTGCTGGCGCAGTTGTCACGCCAAGGACACGATGTGGGCGCTTGGATGGTGGGGCAAGGACATGCCTGGTCGTACAGCTATCAAAATTTTCCGGGACCGTACGACGCCTTGCAAATGCAGGCGCAAAGTCAACGCAGGGGCTTGTTTGCAGACCCGCACGCACTCGCGCCCCGCTGGTTCAGAAAACGCTTTGGCGCTTGTCCTTGAGGGCCCAACTCAATGGGTTTGACCGCACACCGGGCAACTGGGGTTGCGCTGCAAGCGCACCTCGTTCCATTCCAAGCTGCGTCCATCCAGCATTTGCAAACGACCTGTCAAACGAGAACCTAAACCCGCCAGCAACTTGACAGCCTCCATGGCCTGCAAGCTACCCACTACGCCGACCAATGGCGCGAGCACACCCAACGTGGCGCACTGCACTTCTTCTGGCGCTTGGTCGGGCGGAAAGATACAGGCATAGCAGGGTGAGTTGGCATCGCGTGCGTCATACACCGCCAGTTGTGCGTCCATGCGAATGGCCGCCCCAGACACCAAGGGGACGCGGTGTGTCACACAGGCAGCGTTGACGGCTTGGCGGGTGGCAAAGTTATCGCAACAGTCCACCACCACCTGCATGGTGGGCACCAAGATGTCGAGTTCTGCGGCGTTGAGCTTGTGTGCCAAAGCGGTCACACGCACCTCGGGGTTTAAGGCGAGCATGGCTTGGGTGGCAGAGTCGACTTTGGTTTGCCCCACCCGTTCGGTGGTGTGGGCGATTTGGCGTTGCAAGTTGGTGAGGTCAACCACGTCATGGTCGGCGATCGTGATGTGACCCACGCCCGATGCCGCGAGGTACATGGCCACGGGAGAGCCCAGTCCACCCGCACCCACGATCAACGCGTGACTGTCAAGCAAACGCTGCTGACCCTCAACGCCAAGGTCATCCAGCAGGATGTGGCGCGAGTAGCGCAGCAGTTGGTCGTCATTCACCGCGAACTCGCCCCTGCGTCACTTGTCTTTGACTTCGGCGACAGCACGCTCGCTTTGGGTTTTGCTGGCCAATACGGGCAGGCCTTTGAGGCGCTGGATGGCTTGTTGCAACTGGAAGTCTTTCTCGCTGCCAAACTCAGGTGGGCGCCGTTCGTTGTTGGGCTTTTTGGACTCTTCTTCTAAGCGCTTCATGGCTTCTTCACGGGCTTTTTCCCGTTCTTTCTCGAGCGTTTTGTCTTTGGCTTCATTGCCTTGACCGCTTTGCAAGTGCTTGTCCAGATCGGCTTCACGCATGCGCAAAATTGCGTAAGGACTGCCTTCGGCGGTGTCGTCGACCAACACATCGGGCACGATGCCCTTGGCTTGGATGGAACGTCCGCTGGGTGTGTAGTAACGCGCAGTGGTTATTTTCAAAGCCGTGTCTGCGCCGAGTTGCCGCACGGTTTGCACCGAGCCTTTGCCAAAGGTTTGGCTGCCCATGATGACGGCACGTTTGTGGTCTTGCAGGGCACCAGCCACGATCTCGCTGGCAGATGCCGAGCCCTCGTTCACCAACACCACCAAGGGGATGGTTTTGTAGACACCTTTGGTGCTTTGCTGCAAGCGGGCAATGGTGTCGGCACCATTGCCGCGGCGATAAAACTCAGGCGCTGCCTTGTAGGCAAACTTGCTTTCGGCCAATTGGCCGTTGGTCGACACCACGGTCACGTTCTCAGGCAAAAACACGGCCGACACGGCCACTGCCGCGTCAAGCAAACCACCGGGGTCGTTGCGTAAGTCGAGCACCAAGCCCTTGAGTTTGGGTTCTTGCTTGTAAATTTCTTCGAGTTTCTTGCTGAAGTCTTCCACCGATCGCTCTTGGAACTGGCTCAAGCGAATCCACCCAAAGCCTGGCTCCACCACTTTGCCTTTGACGCTTTGGGTTTTGATTTCTTCGCGCACGATGGTCACGGGAAAGCTGCGGTTCTCGTCTTTGCGCAAGATGGTCAATAGCACCTTGGTGCCGGGTTCGCCACGCATGCGTTTGACGGCATCATTGAGCGATAAGCCTTTGACCGCGGTGTCGTCAATCTTGGTGATCAAGTCGCCTGACTTCATGCCGGCGCGAAAAGCGGGTGAACCTTCAATCGGCGAGATCACTTTGACCAAGCCATCTTCTTGGGTGATTTCAATGCCTACGCCGACAAACCGACCGGTGGTGCCTTCGCGGAACTCTTTGAAGGTTTTCTTGTCGTAGTACTGCGAATGCGGGTCAAGGCTGGCCACCATGCCTGTGATGGCGTCGTTGATGAGTTTTTTCTCGTCCACTGGCTCGACGTAATCGCTCTTGACCATGCCAAATACTGCGGCGAGCTGCTGCAACTCTTCCAGTGGCAGCGGGGCCATGTTGGCGCGTGCGGCGGTTTGCAGTGACACGGTGGTCAGCGCTCCGGTCAGCGCCCCGATGGTGATCCATCCTGCGATCTTGAGTTTGTGACCCATGGTGCCCTTGATAGTTGACGTGATTTGTATTGCCTCAATATACAACGCGAAGCAACTCCGCATTGTAAAAAAGTGTCAAGCCCTCTGCCCTTGTGCGGCCACTGCGGCTGCGGCGTTGGCTGCGGCCTCGGCGTCCCCCAGGTAATAGTGACGGATGGGTTTGAGGTGTTCATCTAGCTCATACACCAAGGGAATGCCGTTGGGAATGTTCAAGTTGACGATGTCCTGGTCGGAAATGTTGTCTAAGTACTTCACCAAGGCCCGAATCGAGTTGCCATGCGCCGCCACCACGATGCGTTTGCCCGCTTTGATGGCTGGGGCCATCGACTCGGTCCAGAACGGCATCACGCGCGCCACCGTGTCTTTCAGGCACTCAGTCAGGGGTACTTGTGCCGGGTCAAGTTTGGCGTAGCGTGGGTCGCCTCGCTCGCTGCGCGGGTCGTTGGCTTCCAGCACCGGCGGAGGGGTGTCGTAGCTGCGGCGCCAAACCAGCACCTGTTCAGGGCCATATTGCTTGGCCATGTCGGCTTTGTTCAAGCCTTGTAAACCGCCATAGTGGCGCTCGTTCAGGCGCCAGCTTTTGACCACGGGCAGCCAAGTGCAGTCCATTTCGTCTAAAGCCAGATAAAGCGTTCGAATGGCGCGTTTCAACACGCTGGTATAGGCCACATCAAATTGAAAGCCTTCAGCCTTGAGAAGTCGCCCTGCGTTTTGGGCTTGGGTGATGCCAGTGGGTGTCAGATCGACATCGGTCCAACCGGTGAAACGGTTTTCAAGGTTCCAGGTGGATTCGCCGTGGCGGATTAAAACGAGCTTATACATAGGGTGTTTATAAACAAAGTCAGCTAAAGGAGTGCAGTGATTTTAGAATGACGACCTGACACTCGTTTTTTACAACCTCTCCTGAACTGGACCACTCGTGAAATTTATCCTCGATAACTGGATGTTGATTGCTGTTGCTTTGAGCAGCGGCTTTTTTTTGCTGCTGCCTGTGGTGCAAGAAGCAGCGGGCTCTGGCCTGTCGCCCACCGAAGCTGTGCAGTGCATGAACCGCGAAAAAGGCGTGGTCATTGATGTATGCGGCGATGACGAGTTTGCTGCCAGTCATATTTCTGGGGCTTTGCATGTGCCACTCGATCAATTGGAAAGCCGGTTGACGTCGGTGGCTAAAAACAAAAGCGTGCCCCTCATCATGGTGTGTGCTTCTGGCATGCGTTCTAAGCGCGCACAAGCGGTGGCCCAAAAACTGGGTTACGAGAAGGTTCATTCGTTGCAAGGCGGGCTCAAGGCTTGGAAAGAAGCTAACCTACCCACTTCGAAAGCCTGAGCTTTTCAATCAGCCATCAACCGAGACCAAATACCCGAGAGAAAGACCCCCATGCAAGCCGTCAAGATCTACACCACCGCTGTTTGTCCTTACTGCGTTCGGGCCAAACAAATTCTTCAAGCCAAAGGCGTGGCGCACATCGAAGAAGTGCGTGTGGACACCGACCCGGACGAGCGCATGCGCATGATGAACTTGACGGGGCGGCGCACCGTTCCCCAAATCTTCATCGGGGACACCCATGTGGGGGGCTGTGACGACTTGATCGCCCTCGACAGCCAAGGCGGTTTGATGCCTTTGCTGCAATCTTGAGCTGACATAATCTCGGCCATCCCGATTTGCCGCCTGCTTCGGTACTTGCCGAAGCAGGCATTTTTGTACAAGGAAAAAAATGTCCGAAGAACTCACCCCCGTGTTCCAAATCCAGCGTGTTTACTTGAAAGACTTGTCGTTGGAGCAGCCCAATTCACCGGCCATCTTGACGTCTCAAGAGCAACCCTCGGTGGACATTCAACTGGGCGTTGGCATGGAGCAAGTGGCCGATGGCATCGTTGAAGTGACCGTCACTGCCACCGTGACCACCAAGTTGGAAGACAAAACCGTGTTTTTGGTGGAAGCCAAGCAAGCCGGGATTTTTGAAATCCGCAACCTGCCTGAAGACCAAATGGGTGCAGTGGTG
>CAIMWY010000147.1 GCA_903845315.1 uncultured Burkholderiales bacterium | reverse complement strand
TGTCATGCTCACCGTAGGTGATGTAGATCTTGGTGCCAAAAATTTTGAACGTGCCATCGGGCTGAGGTTCTGCGCGGGTGCGCACAGCCGCCAGGTCCGAACCGGCTTGCGGCTCGGTCAAGTTCATGGTGCCGGTCCACTGGCCCGACACCAGTTTATCGAGGTACGTGGTCTTGAGCGCGTCAGAGCCTGCGGTCAACAAGGCCTCAATCGCGCCATCGGTCAACATGGGGCACAAAGCAAAACTCATATTGGCGGAATTGAGCATTTCGCCACATGCGGCGCCAATGGTCTTGGGTAAACCTTGCCCACCAAACTCGGCCGGGTGCTGCAAGCTCTGCCAGCCACCTTGGGTGTACTGCACATACGCCTCTTTGAAACCTGGCGTGGTCGTGACATGACCGTCTTTGAAATACGAAGGATTTTTGTCGCCCTCCCAATTCAAAGGCACCAACACCGACTCGTTCAACTTGGCGCACTCTTCCAACACCGCTTGGGCCGTTTCAAGGCCCATGTCTTCGAATGCAGGAATTTGTGCAATCTGGCTCAAACCGGCCAGATATTGCATGTTGAACAGCATGTCTTTGACGGGGGCAATGTAGCTCACGGTGTGTCTCCAAAAATCAATGCAACAGTAAAAAGGCACCCCGGTGGGTGCCTTGTGCCACAGCGCTTAAAGCGCTGCCACCAACTCGGGCACGGCGATGAACAAATCTGCCTCTAAGCCAAAGTCAGCCACGCTGAAGATGGGGGCCTCGGGGTCTTTGTTGATCGCCACGATCACCTTGCTGTCTTTCATACCCGCCAAGTGTTGAATGGCGCCACTTATGCCGCACGCCACATACAACTGCGGCGCCACAATCTTGCCGGTTTGGCCCACCTGCCAGTCGTTGGGCGCGTAGCCCGCGTCCACCGCTGCACGGCTGGCACCCAAGGCGGCACCCAGCTTGTCGGCTAGGGGGATCATGACTTCGTTGAACTTTTCGGCACTGCCCAAAGCCCGGCCGCCCGACACAATGATCTTGGCGGCCGTCAACTCCGGGCGGTCGCTCTTGGTGACTTCACGGCCCACAAAGCTGCTTTGGCCCGAGTCGGCCACGGCTGCCACGTTCTCGGTGCTTGCCGAGCCGCCTGAGGCTGCTGCCGCATCAAAGCCGGTGGTGCGCACGGTGATCACCTTGGTGGCGTCGGTCGACTGCACGGTGGCCATGGCGTTGCCCGCATAAATGGGGCGCTCAAACGTGTCGGGGCTGTCCACGCGGGTGATGTCGCTGATTTGCCCCACGTCCAACAGCGCGGCCACGCGGGGCGCCACGTTTTTACCGCCAGCGGTGGCAGGAAACAGGATGTGGCTGTAGTTGGCAGCCACCGCCAGCACTTGGGCGGCCACGTTTTCTGCCAAGCCATCGGCCAGGGTGGCGCCATCGGCGTGCAGCACTTTGGCCACGCCGGCAATTTGTGCGGCTGCGGCTGCGACTGCGCCGACGTTGTGGCCCGCGACCAGCACATGCACGTCACCGCCCATGTCCAAGGCAGCCGTGATGGTGTTGAGGGTCGACGCTTTGATGTTGGCGTTGTCGTGTTCTGCAATAACGAGAGATGTCATGGTGTGTTGTCCTTCGCTTAGATAACTTTGGCGTCGTTTTTGAGCTTGTCCACCAAGGCCGCCACGTCGGCCACCTTGATGCCCGCGCTGCGCTTGGGCGGCTCGCTGACCTTCAAGGTCTTGATGCGCGGGGCGACATTGACACCCAGGTCTTCAGGTTTGTAGACATCAAGCTGCTTTTTCTTGGCCTTCATGATGTTGGGCAAGGTCACATAGCGGGGCTCGTTCAAGCGCAAGTCGGTGGTGATCACCGCAGGCAGGCTGATAGAGAGTGTTTCCAAACCCCCGTCAACTTCGCGCGTTACCTGGGCCTTGCCGTCGGCCACCACCACTTTGGAAGCAAAGGTGGCTTGTGGCAAGTGGGCCAAGGCCGCCAACATTTGGCCGGTTTGGTTGCAGTCGTCGTCGATGGCTTGCTTGCCCAAAATGATCAGGCCGGGTTGTTCTTTGTCCACCAAGGCTTTGAGCAGCTTGGCCACGGCCAAGGGTTGCAGCTCTTCGCTGGTCTCCACCAAGATGCCACGGTCGGCACCAATGGCCATGGCAGTGCGCAGGGTTTCTTGGCATTGCGTCACGCCGCAAGACACCGCAATGACCTCGCTCACCACGCCCGCCTCTTTGAGGCGAACCGCCTCTTCCATAGCGAACTCGTCAAACGGGTTCAAGCTCATCTTCACGATGGCGATGTCCACGCCCGAATTGTCCGACTTGACCCGGACCTTGACGTTGTAGTCCACCACGCGTTTGACAGCGACCAATGCTTTCATGGGAAAAACTCCACGGTTGAATAGAAAAATAGATTGACGTTTACGTAAACGTCACATTGTAAGGTTTAGCAGTGCGCATTTTAGAACGCTCGTGCTTTTTTATGATTTTCGCCGAAAACACCTCAGGTCCGCATCACCACCTCATGCGGCGCTTGGCCTAGGGCAATGCCGGCGCCACGCAAGGCGCTCAGAACGCCCAAGTTGACGCCCGAGCGCACCGGGGCTTGGCCGCTGGAAGGGTCGTCCATCCAAAAGTTCAGGCTGAAATGCAAGCCCTGGGGGGTCACCTCGCTCAGCAAGGCCACGGGGGCTGGGTCCGCCAACACCCTGGGTGCAGCCCCTGCGGCTTGGCTCAACAAGTTTTGCACCTGCAGCGGGTTGGCGTCTAAGCCCACCCAAAAATGGCAGGTGAGCAGCATGCGGCTGTTTTCTAGCGACAGGTTCTCCACGCGTTGGGTGAGCAACAACTCGTTGGGCACCACCGACTCAATGCCGTTGTTGGCGCGCAGCAAGGTGTAGCGGGTTTTAATGTCTGACACCGTGCCTTCAAAGCCATCCACCCGCACATAGTCGCCGATGCGCAGTGAGCGCTCCAGCAAAATCACAAAGCCGCTCACATAGTTAGCGGCGAGTTTTTGCAAACCCAGCCCCAAGCCCACACCCAAAGCGCCACCTAAGACCGACAAGGCGGTCAAGTCCACGCCCAAGGTGGACAGCGCAAACAAAGCCCCGATCAACAAGAGCAAGGCGCGCATGGCATTGGCCAGCACACGGCGCATTGACAAATCGGCCACCGCCCGTGTCAGCACCCGAGCTTCGAGGGCCGCGGAAATCCACAAGGTCACCACCAACACCAAGCTCGAGGTCATCACCACCTGGAGCACATGCAACAAGGTGATGTGGGTTTTGCCCCAGCTGATTTGAATGCTTTCCAGTTCGTCGAGCACCGGGGCCATCCAGCCGGTGATCCACAGCACGGCCAGCCCCCACGCCAACCAAGACACCACGCGCTCTATGACGCGCGCACCGTTGGAGTTGGGGAAAACTAAGGCCAAGACGCGGGCAATCAAGCGAATGACCACCAAAGACACCAGCACCGGCACCGCCACCTTGAGCACGGGCACGTGCTGAATTTTGAGCAGGCCAAGCTTGAAGGCATAGACCCACACCAAACTCAAGGCCGGAAACAACACCCCGTCCACCGTGCGGCGGCCAAACCAAATCGAGTGCCCGGTAAAGCCACGCCCCAACACGCGGCAGACCCACCCGGCCAGCACCAAGCACGCCAACAGGCCAGCCAACTCGAGGGCTATCGCGGGACTTTGCAAATCGAGCAACAGCTCTTGCCAATCGTTCATGAATACGCTTTCTTAAATATCGGCCAAGACGCGCAAGTGCGCCTCCACACTGCGACTCAAGGCGCTCAGGCTGTAGCCACCTTCTAGGCAAGACACGATGCGCCCTTTGGCATGCCGCAAGGCGATGGTGCGAATGCGGTCGGTGATCCAAGCGTAGTCTTGCTCGACCAAGCCCATTTGGCCCATGTCGTCTTCGCGATGGGCGTCAAAGCCGGCGCTGATGAAGATCATCTCGGGCTTGAACTCTTCCAAGCGTGGCACCCAATAGGTCTCGATCAATTCGCGCACGTCCATGCCTTTGGTGTAGGCAGGGACTGGCAAATTCAGCATATTGCCGGCCGGGTGCTCGGTGCCCGAGTGGGGGTAAAACGGATGTTGAAAAAAGCTCACCATCAAGACCCGGTTGTCGCCCGACAAAATGTCTTCGGTGCCATTGCCGTGGTGCACATCAAAGTCGACCACGGCGACGCGCTTTAGGCCATGGCGCTCGAGCGCGTACTTGGCCGCAATGGCCACATTATTGAAAAAGCAAAAGCCCATGGCCTGCTTGGCCGTGGCGTGATGCCCCGGCGGGCGCACCGCACAAAACGCATTCTCAAGCTCACCGGCCAACACCGCATCAGTGGCGGCAATGGCGGCGCCCGCTGCGCGCAAGGCGGCTTTCCAAGTGTGCGCGTTGATGGCCGTGTCGGCATCCATGTGCGCGTAGGCGGGCCCACCGGCGTCGAGGTCTTCGACCAAACGGTCAGACATGCCGCGCAGGGCCGCGACGTACATGCGGTCATGCGCGAGCTCAATGTCCGCCAAGGGTGCTTCAGGCGCATCGACTTGTGTGAGACCCAAATCCACGCCACTGATGAGCAAGCGGTCTTGAATGGCGCTGAGCCGTTCGGGGCATTCGGGGTGCCCTGCGCCCATCTCGTGCTGCCAACAAGCAGGATGGGTGTAATAGCCAGTTTTACGCATCGTGTCTTGTCTCTGTCTTCTTTTGATTCGCCCCGTGGGGTGCCTGATCCAGCTTAACATGCAAGCCTTGCTTTTGACTCTCATTCCCCCCCGCGTGCAGACCCTTCTACCTTTGACTTTGATGTGGCGCAAGCCCACCCGCCGCATGCTGTGGCCTGTGTTGTTGAGCTTGAGCACCGCTGTGTGGTTGAGCTGCGCAGATGCCGCTGTTAAACACCGCGTGCACAAGCACAAAGCAGGTGTGAGCCGCTCGGTCAGCGGCACGCCTTTTGGCAAATCGCCGGAGGTGATGCAGTTGGCCGACACCTTGGCCCAGACGCACCAACTGCCCCAGGCTTGGGTGCGCCAGCAACTCAGCAGCGCGCAGTTTTTGCGCGGCGTGCCCAAGTTGGTGTTGCCCCCACCGGTGAGCATGCCCAAAAACTGGCGCGCTTACCGCGAGCGCTTTGTGGAGCCGCGCCGCATCAACGCGGGGGTAGCGTTCTGGCAAACCTACCGCAGCGCGCTGGAGAGGGCCCAGGCCAATTACGGCGTACCCGCCGAGATGGTGGTGGGCATCTTGGGGGTAGAGACTTTTTACGGCCAGCACATGGGCCACTACCGCGTGCTCGACGCCTTGGCCACGCTGGCCCTGCACTTTCCCAGCGAACACCCACGCGCGGCCGAGCGGCAGGCGTTTTTTCAATCCGAGTTGGGGCACTTTCTGATTCAAATGCGCCAGCTCCCCGCCGGCGCTGCGCCGATCAAAGGCAGCTTTGCCGGCGCGATGGGTTGGCCCCAATTCATGCCGTCGAGTTGGCGGCAGTTTGCGGTGGACTTTGACGGCGATGGCCGGATTGATTTGCTCAACAGCCCGGTGGACGCGATTGGCTCGGTGGCAAATTACTTCAAAGCCTTTGGCTGGCAAACCGGCATGCCCACCCACTACCCGGTGAGCTTTGACGAAGCCCGCCTAGACAAGCCCACACTGCTGGCGCCCGACATCTTGCCGTCGTTCAGCGTGCGCAATTTTCAAGACAAGGGCGCGGTGCTGGACGACGCAGCCCAACAACACCCCGGCCCCCTGGCCTTGGTGGAGCTCTTCAACGGCGACGATGCCCCGAGCTATGTGGCCGGTACCGAGAACTTTTATGTGGTGACGCGCTACAACTGGAGCAGCTACTACGCGCTGGCGGTGATCGAGTTGGGGCAGGCAGTGGCGCGCGAATTCAAGAAAATGCCTTGATGACCAACGGGCGCATGACATGTACCTCGTTGTGGGTACGGCCCCTTTCAGAATTAGGGTTTTCGATAGAGTAAAAAATCAATTTATTTTAAGATTTTGTCCATACTAACGGGCAGCCCTAAGAAAGCTCACGTGATCACAACAAACCGCCGAGTTATCGTGATCGAGATTCAAAAAATGTTTTGGATATTCACGGGTTCAATCAATGCCCAAAGTGTCATGCCACGATCAATTGGCTCACTCGGCTATCAGTTTTCAAGAAGCTTGTTCTTTTTTAAGAGCCATTATTTGGCGTTTAACTCCAGCGGTGGGGGCACCTTGGTGAAATCCAAATCCGGCAAGGATCGTGTTTACGAAATGATCAAAAGCATCGTTAACTTGCCCGAAAAAGTTACAACCAAATAAAGAAAGCCCCGTCGGGGCTTTCTTTATTTCATGCGCTTGGGCGGGCGCATCAGCTGCAGAGACAGGGTGAGTTGGATCAAGCCACACTGCTGTTTGGTTACCAAACAGCGCAAGAAGACATCACCACGGCGCTCGACCGCTTACCACCACATGTGGTGCGCTGCTTTAGCCTGGCACCCGCGCCTGACGGCGGCCTACAAGGCCGTGTCACCGACGGCCTCGCCCGCTTGACCTTCGACCCCACAGACACCGCGTTTTACGTCTGCAACGCTTCAGCAATGGTGGCTGACTGCAAGGCTTTGCTGGAGGCACTGGGGGCGTTGCATGTGTTCATCGAGGGGTTTTGAGCCCACGTGGCGCTTGCCGCAACGCCCACTGCACCTGCTCACGCACCACCTCACTGGGGTGGCTGAGGTGAACGCCTAAGGCATGGCGCAGCTTTGCGCTGTCGGACACGCGCAAAGCATTGCCCGCCGCCAACGCCACGTTGCGAAGCCAACGCACATGCCCAATGCGGCGTATGGCACTGCCTTCGGTGCGGCGCAAAAACTCGGTCGCTGACCAACCCAACCACTGCGCGATATCTTGATCCACCAAGCCCTCACGCACATCAAAGTCGGGCAAGTCAGCGGTTTGCGCAAATTTGTTCCAAGGGCAGACCAGTTGGCAGTCGTCACATCCGTACACATGGTTGCCCATCAAAGGGCGCAAGCCCTCAGGGATAGGCCCCGCATGCTCGATGGTGAGGTACGAAATGCAACGCCGCGCATCCACCACGCCGGGCGCCACGATGGCTTGTGTGGGGCACACCTCCATGCAAGCGGTGCATTGGCCGCAATGCGCGCTCACGGGCTCGCTGGCGGGCAGGCTGAGGTTGAGGTAGATCTCGCCCAAGAAAAACATGGAGCCCGCTTCGCGGTTGAGCACCAAACTGTGTTTGCCGCGCCAGCCTTGGCCGCTGCGGGTGGCCAACTCGGCTTCGAGCACGGGGGCCGAGTCGGTGAAGGCGCGGTACTGCAAGGGCGCTTCATCGGGGGTGTGGGCCCGCAAGTGCGCATCGATCTGCTGGGCCAGGGTGTCAAGCCGTTGGCGCAACACCTTGTGGTAGTCGCGCCCTCGGGCGTAGACCGACACCACGCCCTGCCCTGGCGTGCGCAGGCGTTGCCACTCGAGGTCTGGCCAATCGGTCGGGGTGTCTCGCGGCAGGTAGTTCATGCGGGCGGTGAGCACGCTCAGCGTGCCCGGCACCAACTCGGCGGGGCGGGCGCGCTTCATGCCGTGGCGGGCCATGTAGTGCATGTCGCCGTGGAAGTTGTGAGCCAACCACTCGCGCAAACCGGGCTCGGCCGAGGACAAATCCACCGGGGCCACCGCAATTTGGGAAAATCCCAGGGCCCGAGCCCAAATCTGCATCTGCGACAGCAACAATGTGTGGTGGTTCGACAACCGTAATTCCCTAGATCAATGTGCCGATTGTAAAAACCCTCTCCTGGCCCGACGAAGCGGCCACCGCAGCCTTTGCCCAGCAACTGGCCGCTGCGCTGTGCCGCACGCCCGCTGCCCCCCGTGTTGCAGGGCATGCTGCCCTTGCTGCTGGTGTGCATGGAGCGCTGGAGGCTGCGGCCCCTGCACCCCAGGGCCAAAGCGCCTGCATGGCTTTGCATGGCCAGTTGGGCGCTGGCAAGACCACCTTCGTGCGCCACCTGCTGCGCGCGCTGGGCGTGACGGGGCGCATCAAGAGCCCCACCTATGCGGTGGTTGAGCCCTATGAGGTGACGGCATCAGGGCAGCAGCTGCACATTTGGCACTTTGACTTTTACCGCTTCAGCGACCCACGCGAGTGGGAGGACGCGGGCTTTCGCGACCTGTTTGCCAGCCCGGGCTTGAAGCTGTGTGAATGGCCCGAACACGCCCAAGGCGTGATGCCCACGCCAGACTTAGACCTGCACATTCAGGTCGACACCGACACGCAACGTCAGGTTACCCTGCACGCCAACACCCCCCTGGGCGAATCGCTGTTGGTATGACACACCCGCACGCTCACCACCCGCCCATGAAGCGGCGCATCTGGCTACAAACCAGCGCGCTATCGCTGCTGCTGGGCCAAGCCGACATCGCTTGCGGCGCCACCATTTTGACCGTGCGGGTGTGGCCCGCCGCCGACTACACCCGCGTGACGATCGAGAGCGACACGGCGCTGCAAACCGTGCCCTTGTTTGTGGCCAACCCACCGCGCTTGGCAGTGGACATTGAAGGCATTGACCTCAACCCCGCGCTGCGCGAATTGGTGGGCAAGGTGCGCTCGGACGACCCCTACATCACCGGCGTGCGCGTGGGCCAATATGCACCCAATATCGTGCGTTTGGTGCTAGACCTGCGCCAGATGGTGCAGCCGCAGGTGTTCAACTTGCCGCCGGTGCTTGCTGGCAATGCGCGCTACCAACACCGCTTGGTGCTAGACCTCTACCCCACCCAAGTGGCCGACCCGCTGGAAGCTCTGATTGCAGAGCGCTTAAAAAGTGGCGGCAACCACAGCACCACCCCCAACACCAGCTCCAGCGGGCCGTCCATGACGGCCCTGCCCCCGCCAGCCCCGGCCTCTAAGCTGGGCAGCACCGCCGATCCTTTGGGCGATTTGCTGGCCAGCCAAAAGCGCCAGCCCATAGCGCTGCCCGCAGTGACGGTGGCACCCATCACCTTGGCAGCGTCAGCTGCAATGGCCAATCCTGCTGCGCTGGGGGGCGCCTCTGCGCCTGAGGCGGCAAGCACGAGTGAGCGATTCATCATTGTGGCGCTAGACCCTGGTCATGGCGGCGAAGACCCCGGCGCCATTGGCCCACGTGGCACCAAAGAAAAAGACGTGGTGTTGCAAATTGCGCACCGCTTGCGCGACCGCATCAATGCAACACAGATTAAAACTCGCCACGGCATACTGCCCATGCGCGCCATGTTGACGCGTGATGCAGATTTTTTTGTGCCCTTGCAGGTGCGGGTCGACAAAGCCCGACGTGTACAAGCCGACTTGTTCATCAGCCTGCATGCGGACGCATTTCTCACGCCCGATGCCCGCGGCGCCACCGTGTTTGCGCTGAGCCAGGGTGCAGCGTCCAGCGCTGCTGCGCGTTGGATGGCTGCTCAAGAAAACCGTGCCGATTTGGTGGGCGGCTTGAACCTCAAAGTGCAAGACGTCACAGTGCAACGTGCGCTGCTGGACATGAGCACCACCGCCCAAATCAACGACAGCTTGAAACTGGGTGGTGAGATGCTGGGGCAAATCAGGCGCGTGGGCACACTGCACAAATCCAAGGTGGAGCAAGCAGGCTTTGCGGTGCTCAAAGCGCCTGACATTCCGAGCGTGTTGGTGGAGACCGCCTTCATCAGCAACCCCGACGAAGAAACCCGTTTATTGAGTGAGCGCTACCAAAACGAGTTAGCCGATGCATTGATGCGCAGCATTGAGCGCTATTTCTCGCGCAACCCACCCTTGGCGCGCACGCGCAACACCTGAGCGACACCCGGATGACCGACACACCAGCCCCAACACCGCAAGCCCGCAATCCGCTGCACGGCATGACGCTGGAGAAAATCCTGTTGGCCCTCGAGGCCCACTACGGCTGGAACGGTTTGGGCGAGCGCATTGCTGTGCGGTGTTTCACGCACGACCCCAGCGTGGCATCGAGCCTGAAATTTTTGCGCAAAACGCCATGGGCGCGGGAGAAGGTGGAGGGCCTGTATTTGTTCATGCTGCGCGATGCGCGCCGCGCACAGCGCGATTGAAGGCATTGCAACGCCCATAAGTCACGACCCCGAGTGGGCGTGACGTTTGCATACTTAAGCCGATAGAACTGTGCTGCAAAAGGTCACGCTTGGGGCGTGCGCGAGGCTTTCCAAGAGCCAAAAATGGCCAAGGCGCTGGGCACCAAGATCAAGGCCCAAATGATTTTCTCGAGGTTGCTCTTGACCCACGGGATGTTGCCAAAGAAGTAACCCGCCGAAACGATGCCGCCCACCCACAGGGCGCCGCCACTCACGTCATACAGCGTGAATTTGCGCCGCGTCATCTGCGCCACGCCCGCCACAAAAGGCGCGAAGGTGCGCACAAACGGCATGAAGCGCGCCGCCACCAAGGTGATGCCGCCGTAGCGTTCGTAAAACGCGTGGGCTTGGTCAAAGGCACGGCGGTTGAAAAAACGCGAGTCTTCCCAGGCAAACACCTTGGGACCAAAAAATCGCCCCACGGTGTAGTTGGTTTGGTTGCCCGCCACTGCGGCCACCCACAACAGGGCCACCGACAGGCCATAGTCCATCAGGTCCACGCCGCACATGGCACCCACCACAAACAGCAGCGAATCACCGGGCAAAAAGGGCATCACCACCAAACCCGTCTCAACAAACACGATGGCAAACAGCAGGGCATAGACCCACACGCCATAGTGCTGGGTGAATGCCTCCAGGTAGCGGTCCACATGCAAAATGAAGTCGATCAAAAAGGCGAGTAGTTCCATCCGGCTGATTTTGGCACGGGCACAGCCTAAAATCGCTCCGTGAACCCTGATGCCCCCGCCCTGCCCCGCCGCCCCATACGCGAACTGCCTGACGAGCTGATCAGCCAGATCGCCGCCGGCGAAGTCGTCGAAAGGCCAGCTTCCGTGGTGCGCGAACTGGTTGACAACGCGCTGGACGCCGGCGCCCGTCAGATCACGGTGCGACTGCTGGCCGGTGGTGTCCGGCTGATCCAGGTAGAAGATGATGGCGGCGGCATTCCGCAAAACGAGCTGGCCACCGCCTTGCGCCGCCATGCCACCAGCAAGATCGCCTCGCTGCAAGACCTGGAGTCCGTGGCAACCATGGGTTTCAGGGGCGAGGCGCTGGCCGCCATCAACTCGATTGCTGACATGAGTCTGGTCTCGCGCCATGCGGGCAGCGACAGCGCGGCAGCGGATGTACATGCCTGGCAACTCGACGGGCGCACCGGCGAGCTCAAGCCAGCCGCCCGCAGCCCCCGCACCCT